>JAUIDL010000006.1 GCA_030428585.1 bacterium
ACTGATGATAATTGGCGTCTTTGGAGTACTGTACTTCAGCGCGTTTTCAATCAAAATCGACATTAATTCGCCTAGCGCGAGCTCATTACCCATAACATATGAGTTTTTGCGGCTGTGAACCTCAAGCCGTTTCTGCTGAGTTTTAAAGTTCTTTAATACATCATTTAAGATGTCGGGTGTATTAACGCGCTCCATCGTGATGGCGTCGTAATCGAGTCGAGCAAGTTTCAAGAAGACCTCTGACATATCGATCAGTTTGTTCGCCTCTTCGAGATTACTCTCTAGTAGCTCGCGCGCTTCTTCAATAGTGAGGTTATTGTCACGCAAGGAAACTTCAGTCTCGGTTTTCATCGCCGCGAGTGGCGTGCGTAGTTCGTGACTGACATCGCTCGTGAAGCGTCGCTGTGCATCCAGTGCGCGTTCGATTGGTTCAAGGTTGCGCCGCGCCAAATAGTAACTGCCTGCTCCGCCGGCAACAAAAATAATCACATTGATATAGAACAGAGACAAGATTAACTGTTCTCCCGCCTGACGCGCTTGGATCAAACGGACCTGGTCACTATCAGTCGGTGGTCCGGTAATAAAATTCAAATCAAATTCTAACAACCCTATCTCAAGGTTTTGCAAACGAGTGCTCAGTTCGTTAATCGAAATTTGATAAATGGCAAAACTAAAAATAAGACTGATGGACATCAGAATTGCTAAATACGCGCTGGTCAAGCGAAACGTGGCGGTATTGAACATGCTGTTATTATGCCTCTAGCTTGTAGCCGAATCCGCGAACCGTGTGGATGAGCGGATTCTTAAACGGCGAATCAATTTTGTTGCGTAAATATTTAACGTAGACCTCGACCGTATTTGGTAAGATGTCGGCGTCGTAGTCCCACACGTGACTTATAATAACATCCTTGCTGAGTGGTCGTCCTTGGTTACGCAGCATATATTCGAGTAAGGCGAACTCTTTACTCGTCAGCTGAATGTCTTTGTCGCCACGCTTGACGCTGTAATGTAGAGTATCGAGCGACAAATCACCAGCAGTTAATGTTGTCGCTTGTTGTTCGGCTGGGCGTCGTAGTAATGCGCGGACCCGTGCTAACAATTCCTCAAGCGCAAATGGCTTGACTAAATAATCATCGGCACCAGCGTCTAGGCCGATAGCCCGTTCGTTGACGCTACTCATGGCGGTTAAAAATAGAACGGGAGTGTGAATCTTTTGTTCGCGCATTGCTTTGACAATAGCAACACCGTCGTACTCACCAGGCAGCATGCGATCAATAATAGCTGCATCGTATGGTTCAGTGGTGGCCATGGCATAACCCTCGTCACCGTCATAGGCGACGTCGACGGCATAGGTTTCTTGCTCTAACACTTTCTTTAGCGCACGAGCAATTTTGTGTTCATCCTCGATAACCAATATTCTCATACTGATTATTATAGCGCGACTTTGCTGAGAGATTGCTGAGGTTAGGCCGAAACTGGTTCGTATTGCCGGCTCCAGGCGTCCATATCCTTCAAAATTGGTAGCAATGCCTCGCCTTTTTCGGTTAACGAGTATTCGCAGCGATTTTCCGATGTCGTCGCAGTTTTGACGATGATCCCCTCTTTTTCTAGAGAATCGAGCCGTGCAGACAGCGTGCGTGGGTTGATGCCGTCAACCAAATCTTGGACTTGGCAAAAACGGACACTTCGTTCGTTTACGAAAAATCGCAAAATTTGCGGGGTCCACTTGTCTCCAAGAATTTTCGTCGCTGCTTTGACACAGCCAATTGTCTGCGTATCCATATACTAATACTATACATTATCTAGTAAAAATAGTCAAAAATTTGCGGTTATCGAATCAGGCCTTTGTGATTCTCTGTTCGAATATGCTCCATACTGTAGTCCCATGATGCATCGGTCTTTTTGTGAGGATTAAAGATGTTTTGCGGATCAAAAATGTCTTTCAATTCTTTAAAAATCTGATAGACGTTGTCGCCAAACACGGCTGGTAGCCACGGACCACGGACCATGCCATCGTTGTGTTCGCCGGCCATCGTGCCGTTGTATTGGAGGACAATCGGAATCAGTTCGCGCATCACTGGCTCGAGTTTTGCCTGATCCTTTTCATGGACGATGTCCATCAAGGGAATGATATGAAAATTGCCGTCACCAAAATGACCAGCCAGCGTTGCGGGTAGTTTGTATTTACGAATGATCCGGCGCACTTTTGGCAAGAATTGTGGCAAATATTTTGGCTGTACCGTCATGTCGTCGATAAATGGTGAGGCATATTTGTCTTTGACTCGGTTACGCAGGAGCGCGAGCGATGCGCGGCGGATTGCCCAAAACGGTGCGCTCGCCTCTTCATCGCCTTCGATATCCATGCGGAGTTTGAACGGTTTCAGATCTTCGGCCATTTTGCCGATTTTTTTATAGACCTCGTCTTTCGTTTCACCCTCAAACTCGATCATCAGGACAATATTTGGCAGGTGGGCTTTAAATTTTGCAACGGTGCGAAGGAGCCAAGCTTGTTGCTTTAGCCATTCCTTGGTGCCCATTTGTTTGCGGAACTGGGTAAAGTATTTAACGCCCAAGTTAAAGGTAATATCGTCAAAGCCTTCGAATGTCGAGGGCTGGTGTTTCATAACCTTGGCGATGATGTCGCCAAGCTTCTTATCTGATTTGACATACGCCAGCAATAGCCCGGTATGTTTCGGCGCAGGCAGATTCTCGATTTTAAGGTCGGTGATGACGCCGAGTGTCCCTTGGCTGCCGCTCAAGACTCGAGTCAGGTCAAAAATGCCCGTTTCGCGGTCCCATGTGTCCCACAGACTGTAGCCCATCGAATTTTTGTTGACTTTGGGCCGAGCGTTTTTGATCAGGTCATAATTATTCTCAATCAACTCGTAGACACTTTTATATAGGCGGCCTTCAAAGGTGTTCTGTTTCATTTTTTGGTCGAGTTGTTTTTTATTGAGCGGTACGACAGTATACGATTTGCCGTCAGCCAACACGACATTCATAGCGCGGACCCAGCGTTCGGTGTTACCGAAGCGCAGCGATTGTTCGCCGCCTGCGTTGTTGCCGACCATGCCGCCAATCGTGCAGAGCGCTCGGCTAGCCGGCGCAGACCCGAGCATGTACCCATGTTTCTTTAAAAGCGGATCGATATCGCGGACGTAGACGCCCGGATCGGTATGCAGAATCGATCCTTCTAGACCATGTATCTTGTTGAAGTACTTTGTCATATCCAGAACAATCGAGTTCCCAATAGCGGCCCCGGACATATCAGTCCCAGCGGCTCGAGGGGTGATTCCGAGTGTTGGATAATTGCTTTTGTTCTTGGCAACAAAACTGACGATTTTTTCGACATCTTTCGTATTCTTTGGCTGGAGGACGACGTCCGGTTGCATTTCATAAATACTGGCGTCGCGGCTGTAGTCACTACGACGTTTCGGATCGGTGATAACAGCACCGCTGATCAGCTTGGCGAGTTGTTGGTTAATCTCTTGCATATGCCCCTACTATACGGCAAGCACAAGCAGATTGTCGAGTTCTGAGAGAACTGAGGCGAATACGTGTATAATACACAGTATGAAGACACGGATTGATATCGATACACGAACTTTTGTGCGGTTTTGGCTGGTGGTTATTGCCTTCGGCCTCGTGTTATACGCTATCAATCTCGCCACGGTCGGCTTAATTATCTTAGGCCTCTCATTGATTCTGGCGATGGCGCTAAACCGACCAGTTTCACGACTTGCACGACGATTGCCAGGGAAAAGTCGAGTTGGTGCAACCGCGATTGCCTATCTTGCTGTCATTGGAGTACTAACGGCCGTATTAGTCTTGATTGTGCCGCCAATTGTCCAGCAGACGGCTGGATTTGTGCAAAGTATCCCGAATATTGTTAATGGCACATTAGAACAGTCGGAAGAGCTGCGCAACGTCGTCGCCGAGTATAATCTTGAGCCGCAACTTGACGCAGCGCTCGGTTCAATTCAAAACAGCGCCTCGAGTTGGGCGGGTAATGTTGGGTCGAATCTGATTGCCGGTATTGGGTCGTTCTTTAGCTTTGTCGCTGGGGTGATCTTGGTGCTGGTATTGACGTTCTTGATGTTGGTCGAAGGACCTGTTTGGATGAAGCGAATTTGGGGGCTCTACACCTCCAAAACAATCATGGAAAAACACAAGCGAGTCGCGGGCAAGATTTATAACGTGTTTACCGGATATGTCACTGGGCAACTGACGGTATCACTGCTTGGTTCACTGGCGGCGGGTATGGCGGTGTTCATTATCTCGCTGATTTTCCCCTCAGTGCCAGGCGCGTTGGCCTTTCCGACAGCGGCGATTACCTTTATCATGTCGTTGATTCCGATGTTTGGGGCGACTATTGGCGGTATTATTATTACGACTCTCCTCGCCTTTAACAGCATTCCAGCAGCGATTGTTTATGCGATTTACTTCGTTGTCTACCAACAAGTTGAAAATAACTTTATCGCCCCACACATCCAGGCGCGCCGCATCGAGTTGTCGGCACTCGCCGTGCTGGCGGCGGTGACCGTTGGATTGTACATGTTCGGTATCCTCGGAGGTATTATTGCCATTCCGATTGCCGGATCAATTCGGGTGTTGTTGAACGAGTACCTTGATGACGCGAAGAAGCGTCGCGAAGAGTCAAGCGACTCGTCGAAAAAGCCACGCAAGAAAGTTGCGGCTTAGCTCGAGTATTCCCAAACAGTTCCACTAGCGGTGTCGCGAAGTGTGATGCCGCTTTTTTCGATGGCGTCGCGAAGTTTGTCTGACTCCGCCCAGTCCTTGTCATCGCGTGCTCGTTCACGCTGCAGGATGTCTTGTTTCAAGTCATCACTGATGTCAGGCGTTGATTGTAACAGGTTCAGACCGAGGAGATCATCGACTGCCTCGACGGCCGTTAGTAAGGCGTGGCGATCAATAGCATCAATCGATCCTTGCTCGATAGCAGTAAAGGCTTCATCGACAAGCCGAAGTGCCGCTGGTGTATCAAGATCGTTCGCGAGTGCTTCTTTGAGTGCGCCAGCCAGTGCTCGAGGGGCTTTTGGTCGTCCAGACGCCTCATCAATCGTATCGTGGATTTGGTGGCGCAATGCGGCGATATTACGCCAGTGGAGTAAGCGGTGCTTGGCTGCGTCGAGGGCTTCGAAGGTAAAGTTGCCTTCGTTTCGGTAATGTCCTTGCAAGACAAAGAGGCGGAAATCGAGCGGGCTGTAGCCCTTGTCATCCAAATCATCAAGCGTGTAGCCATTGTCGAGTGACTTGCTAATTTTTGTGCCGTCAACTTTCATGTGGTTGTTGTGGAGCCAGAATCGAGAGAAAAGTTCACCCGTTGCGGCTTCGGACTGGGCGATTTCATTGGTGTGGTGGACCGGGATGTGGTCGATGCCGCCAGTGTGGATGTCGATGGTATTGCCCAGAATCGTCATCGCCATAGCGGAACATTCCAGGTGCCAACCAGGAAAACCTGGGTGCTCGGTTTCATCATCAGTCAGATCATTTGGAGTCGGCCACTCCATGTCGCGTTTTTCGCCCGCTGGGGTAAATTTCCAGAGCGCAAAGTCGCTGCTATTTCGTTTCTCTGGGTTATATTCGACGCGTGCACCAGCTTGTTGAGCGTCAACGTGTAATCCGGCGAATTCATCGTACGTCGGAAATTTCGCTGTATCAAAGTAAATGCCGTCACTGATTTGGTAGGTATAGCCGCGCTTTTTCAGCGTACGGACTAGTTCGAGTTGTTCGGTAATAAAATCAGTAGCTTTAGTAATGTGGGTTGGCTGGATTAGATTCAGACGGTGCATGCCCTCGAGGAAATCGTCTGTGTAAAACTGAGCGACTTCCCATGCGGTCTTGCCTTCCCGGCGAGCGCCTTTTTCGAGCTTGTCTTCGCCGTCATCAGCATCGCTGACCAAGTGTCCAACGTCGGTGATATTCATCACGCGGTCGACGGACAGTTCGTGTGCGGACAATGTGCGGTCTAATGTATCCCAGTAGATATACGCAACCCAGTTGCCGACGTGTAAATAATTGTAAACGGTTGGCCCACAAGTATACAGTGAGACGCGGCCAGCGATTTCTGGCGCGAACGGTTCGACCGACTTGGTCAGTTGGTTATGAAATTGCAGTGGCATAGTCGGTGCTCGCTTTGTCGCTGGCGTTAATTAATTCGTTCAGAATTTTTTCGTATTCATCGTAGACTTTGAAGCCGGCTGAATACTCGTGTCCCCCGCCGCCAAAATAGCCAGCGATGTGGTGCGCAATCGGAACGTTTGAGCGGATTTTTCCGGTCAACTTACCATCAGGGTAAGTTTTGATGGCCACGGCGACTTCTACCGTATCAACCAGACGCATTTCGTCCAGAACGAGGATGCTCGGATTGTAACGATCGCTATACTGCTCGATGTCTTCCCAAGGGATGTGGACAGTCGCTAGTTTACCTTCGACGTGGTATTGAATTCGTTCAATCAATTCGCCCTTATAGTGCAAGATATCGGCCGGTTTCTTCATGTATTCGCGACGGCGCGATTCGATGGTTGAGGGAACGGCGCCCAAGGCGACTAAATCGGCGGCAACTTGGTAGCTACGTGCGTCGGTCGCTGGCGTCGTTAGGCCAAGGCTATCGGCTTGAATTGAAATAAAGAGGAGTTCGGCGATGTCTGGGGTGATTTCCCATGCTTGTTGTTTGGCTAGGTCGTAAATCACTTGACCTGTTGCGACAGCGCTTTCGTCTAAAACGCTATCATGAGCAAACGGTAACTCCTCTCCCATTTCTTGGTGGTGGTCGATGACGACAACCGGATGGTGTTCCAGAAAATGGCGAACACCGTCGTATTCGAGCATCTTTGTTAGTAATAATTCACTATTGGTGTCGACAAAAATTGCTAGATCGGCGTCGTACGGCCAATCTTTGACGACTCGGTCCCAGCCAGGAATATAATACAGGTATTTTGGAATGTCGATGGCACAAAACAGCACAACTTCTTTGCCGGCGTTACCAAGCAGTGCTTCCAGCGCCAGCGCACTCGAAAGACTGTCACCATCCGGATTTTCGGCCTGGACAATGACAATTTTGCGGGCATCCGCCAACCGGGCTGTAATTGATTCAAACATTACATTTATTGTAGCAGATTACAGACTACGCCGTCCTTCAAGCGCATGTGACAACGTAATCTGATCCGCGTATTCGAGGTCGACGCCAACCGGAATGCCGCGCGCGAGACGGCTCATCGTCACCTCGACGCCAGCATCGCGCAGGTATTTTTGTAGAAACAATGCGGTTGACTCACCTTCAACACTAGCGTTGGTAGCGATAATAATTTCTTCGACACTATCTTTTTTGATGCGGTCGAGTAGTTCGGGAATGTGGAGTTGCTCTGGCCCCACGCCGTCAATCGGACTGATTGCTCCGCCGAGGACGTGGTACGTGCCTTTGAATTGACCGGTTCGCTCGATGGCGACAATGTCGAGGGGCTCTTCAACGACGGCAATCAATGTTTTGTCACGGTCACTGTCGGTATAGAGGGGCGAGATGTCTTGGTCGGCGTCAATCAGGGCAAACGTCACCGGACAGGTCTTCACCTGATGGTGGATGTCGTGAATGGCGTTGGCTAATGAATCATTGATGCGTTGCTCTGCCCGCAGCAAATAATAGGCGTAGCGTTCGGCAGTACGCGAACCAACACCCGGTAGTCTGCCGAGTTCATCGATCAATTTTTCGAGGGCTGCGGGCAGCAAACGCGCCACGGCTACAGTCCTAGGTTGCCGAGACCGCCCATTAGTGGCTTCATTTTTTCGGCTGCGACTTCTTGAGCTTTGGCGAGGCCATCGCGAGTCGCAATTTCAATCCAGTGCTCAAGTTCGTGAATATCATCCAGGTCAACGCGTTCTGGGTCGATGGTGACTTTCTTCACTTTTAATTCACCAGTCACCTGGACAACGACTGCGCCGTCACCGGCTTCAACTTCAATAATTTCCTTTTTCAGGTCATTCTGCGCTTTACGCAGCTTGTTCAACATTTTCATTTGGTCAAATGCCATACTACACTTCCCTCTTCTGTCATTAAGTACTTCTTAATTATACGTTACTCGGTCGGGTTTTGGTACACGTAGAATCTGTCAGCCGCTCCAGAGAACGGACTGGTGATGATGCGGGTGATGTCGTACGTGTTCTCAACGTTTGGTCGGGCTGCTCGCGAAATCACAAAACGAGCGCTATCGGCTGGCGGATCGAGACTGACTTGTAAATCGCTGCGATAGTGGGCGACCGTTTGATAAAAATCTAGTTCACTGTCGGCAACAACCAGGCGGGTCGTGTCTTTTGGAAGGAGCGCTAGATCACGCGAAAAGCTCTCGGCGATATTTGGCGAATAGTGATAGCCGTAAAAGTACCGATCGATACCTGAGGTAATCAGCACCGCCACCAAGACGATAATCGGGATTAGTCCCGCTACCCGTGCGTATGGGTTCAATGGGAAAAGCCGATACCAGTACGTGATCAAACTCGTCAGCCCAGCTGCAAGTAACATCACTGCTGGAATAAATACGATCGTCACGTACCGCGGGTCGATGAGGAGCACGGGGATCAGCACGACAATCCAACTAATTAACAAGTAACTTCGCGTGGTGTCGAGTGTGCGGATGAGCCCATAGAGTCCAACACCAATCAAGAGAGCCGTCCCTATGCCAAAGACTGGTGTAATCACGGTTGTCGTATCCGGCGCCCAGAAAACGAAGTATTGCACCAAGAGCGTTTGCATATTTTCGATGACATTCGGCATAGATGTCGGGATGCCGAGCAAGGATAGACCCAATTGTGGGTTGAGGATCAACATCGTAATCAGCGGCGCCGCCAGCAACAAAGCGATACTACTCGCGACAATCAGCTGGGGCTTTTGCATGCGCCTGACGGCATTACGCAGATGTGGGTGCAGCATGATCGTGAATGCCACCGCAAGCCATAGGTAAAAGCTGAGCGGTGAATACAGACTCAGAATAGCGCTGGCGGCAAACAGGACCTTCCAGAGCATCGGAAAACGCTGCGAGCGTGTCACTTGTGTACCAAGGAATAATAAGATAACCGCCCAGAAGACATACATAATGCTTGGCGTGCCACTTTGCGCGATATAAATAAATTGCCCGGTTGCAATAGCAATCAATGATGCGAGTACGGAGATGCTCGGTGGAAACCAGCGCCGCAACAGAAAGATTAAGGCAACCGCAGCAATCGATCCGAGAATCAGTGAAGGCAACTTGATGGTGAACTCACTGATACCAAATACCTCTAAAATACCCGCTTGTAACAAGTGATACGGGAGGTGGATGATCGTAAAGCTGCTGGGGTCGCTGAGCGATAATGCGCCACTACGAATGACAGACGCTTGTTCGGCTTGGCTCAAACCGCCGGGAACATAGAGTCCTGCGAATACCAACATACCCGCCAAGAGCAGGCCGAGAAAGGTGTACCCCAGCGCGTAGCGCCATCGATACAAAAAAGTTTCCGTCAGTGTTATACGTGCCATACAGTAAGTATGATTATACCATTACTCGTCGTGCTTACGGTCCAGCGACATAAAGCGCAGGCGTTCTGGGTGGAAGTAGAGCTCGATTTTTCCAACCGGTCCGTTACGGTGCTTCGAGATGATGAGGTCGGTCACGTTCTGCCGTTCAGTCTCTGGGTTGTAATACGCTTCACGGTAAATAAACATGACGATGTCGGCGTCTTGTTCGATCGAACCGGATTCGCGAAGGTCGGCCAGCTGTGGAATTTGTGGACTTCGAGTTTCAACTGTACGCGATAACTGACTGAGGGCGATAACCGGGACATTTAACTCACGAGCAATCAGCTTGAGACCACGGGAGATCTCACTGACCTCTTGAACACGGTTGCCGTCACTGCGCCCACTCGCCTGCATCAGCTGCAGGTAGTCGACGATAATCAGGCCGAGTGGCTGTTCGTGAGAAATTCGGCGAGCTTTGGTGCGCATTTCGAGCACACTGACGCCAGGCGTGTCGTCGATAAAGATTGGCGCTTCGGCCATCTCGCCCATGGCTTCAGACAATTTGCTAAAGTCCTCGTCTGAGAGATTTCCCGTACGAATATTCCAGGCGTCAACACCCGATGCGTCCGCTAGCATACGGTCAACTAGTTGCTCTTTACTCATCTCGAGGCTAAAGAACAGGACTGGCTGCTTTGCAATCGTCGCAACGTTGTATGCGAGGTTTGTCACCAGTGTCGTCTTACCCATTGCTGGACGGGCGGCTAACACAATCAAGTCACTTCGCTGCAACCCGGCGGTCATATTATCAAGGTCGCGGTAACCGGTACGAATCCCACGTAGGCTACCTTTGTTGCGGTGCAATTCTTCCATACGGTCGAAGCTTTCGGTCAAGATGGTTTCAAGGCTGACTAAATCTTGCTTGGTCGACTGGTCGCTGACAGCAAATAGTTCAGCCTCGGCTTTTTCCAGTAGTTCTTGGGTTGAAAACTCCTCGTCATAGCCTAGTTCGGAGATATCGCCACTGGCTTTGATCAGACGTCGACGAACGGCTTTTTGGGCGACTAATTCAGCGTAGGCCTCGGCGTGGGCGGCGGTTGGAACATAGTTCGTCAGTTCGGTTAAGTAGGCCGAGCCGCCGATGGCTTCGATTTCACTCTTGCGTTTGAGTTCGTCTGTCAAGGTCAAGAGATCGACAGGTTTATGTTTCTCGTACAGACGCATCATGGCGCCGTAAATAACGCCGTGGCGCTTGTCATAAAAATCATTTGACGTGACGTGTTCGGAGATATCGGCCAAGGTTTCTTCGTCAATCAAAACTGCGCCGAGTAAACTCATTTCGGCGTCAACGTTTTGTGGCGGGACTTTTCCGGCGGGTACTTCTTTTGTGGCCATGCGGGCATTAGGCGGTCAATCGGCGATTATTCCTCGACTGACACCTCTTCTCCTCCACCCATAATAGCAACTACTGCGGCTGCTTGGCTACTTTTTGGCGGAGCGACCGTCGGAATGGTTTCGATTGCCAGGTCGGTATGGCCGATTGCGGTGAGCGATTCGTACAGGTGCGGCGTGTATTTGGCGTCGTCGAGTTTCTTTTTGTAAAACGCATTGCCAGTGTAGATGATAATAGTGTCGTCAAGGCGCTGGTGACCGCATTTGCTGAGGACGCTATACAGTGCGACGTAGTTGCGACGCGTGTGCTCGATCAGGGCGGTCCAGTCGAAATCGCGCGGTTCACCCTTTGGTTCGGTCACAGTTTTAATCTCTGGTACTTTTGGCTCTTTTTTTGTTGCCTGCTTGGTTAATTCTTCGATTGTGGCCGTGACTTCACGAACTGGTGTCGCCAATGCAGCGGTTTTCGGGGTTTTATGTTCAGCGTAGCTGCCGAGGACGGTAAATAACTTCATGGTTGGTTGTGAAGATTTCGCGACGTCAAGCAGTGAATCAATCAGCGTGACATAGCTCGGCGTTTCCAGTGATTTTGTGCGAAGGCGAGCAATCAGTTGTTGCGCGAGTATTGAAGCCTCAACGCCCTGCTGGGAAGCGCCGTCAAGTAATTCGGCGAGGTGCGACAGCTGATGCTGGTCGGCGGCATCGATAATATCGTTAACGACTGTTGTTGGCGCAAGCCCAAGGGTCGCTTCGATAAGCTCGCTCGTCACCCCTTCTTTCTCATCAGCCAAGTTAGCCAGTTGGTCGAGCAAGCTAATGCTGTCGCGGAAGCTGCCGTCACCACGCTCTGCAATCAGTGTCAGTGCTTCGTCATCAATCTTAATTTTTTCTTGATCTGCGATGTGGCGCAAATGCTTGACGGCATCCGCTGGCGAGATACTGCGGAAACCATAGCGCTGTGCTCGACTCACAATTGTCGCTGGTAGTTTATCGACATCAGTGGTAGCCAGGATAAAGACGACGTGCTCTGGCGGTTCTTCGAGTGTTTTGAGCAGCGCATTAAAGGCTTGCTTGGTGAGCATGTGTACCTCGTCGATAATGTAGACTTTTTTGGTGGCGGAAACTGGAGCTAACTGCACCTTTTCGCGGAGGTCGCGGACGTCGTCGACACCATTGTTGCTCGCCGCATCAATCTCGATAATATCAAGAGGCGTTGACGATTCGTCGTACGGCAGCTGGTTGATTTCGTGGGCGAGAATTCGCGCGACCGACGTTTTACCAACACCACGAGGGCCAGTTAATAAATACGCATGTGAAATGCGACCCGAGGCAACGGCCTTCGAAAGCAAGCGCGTAATGTGCTCTTGCCCAACAATTTCGTCCAGCGATTTGCTACGATATTTACGATACAATGCGAGCGATGCTTGCGACATTGTGAATCCCCTACTCCCTGTTTGTTGCTACTGATTATTATACCGACGTTCAGTGAATCAGATTGCCGTGTTTTTTACACTTTTTGTTTCACATAGTGTGATGCCCCTACTATAGCGCTTGTGTTTGGTGTTTGCAACTCAGTGCCAAGGAACACATAGATATATGTTGCTTGGGACTGCCGGCTCTCTTGGGCGAGAGCCGGATGCCCTGTTACTGGTTAGCGCCCAGCCCACGCTTTCGCGCGGTTCTGGAGCTGGATGGCCACGTCACGATTGATCAGGCCGAAGCCACGGTCATCGACCTTGCGGAGGACTGCTTCGATGGTCTGAATCGGTCCTAGGAAGTCGGAGATGGTCGTCATCAGACGTCGGTTGTAGATCCAGGTCAGTTCCTTCATGGGTTCAACAATGAGCTGATCGCCGATGATGCGTGCGTGTAGCAAATCAGCTGGCGCAAGCATGGAACCTCCTCGTTCGTTTTGAACGTAGAGACGCGGATGCTCGGTGCGCGCCCGCAAGCGAAGCCCTCGCTCTTGGACGAAAGTCTCGATGGCGTTGACTGCCCCGATGTCCATGTACTTGTAGCTGAGTAGCTGGTCGCGTGTGTGCACTAGAACCAGTGAGAAACTGTTGACCAGTTTTTCTCGGATTGTGCTGGTTGCATGTGGATTCAGCCGTCTGATCAGCTCTTCCATGGCTTCTGTCGTCATCGGCGTGGCGCTGTGGGTCGGACTCATGTCACCTCCCGGTGAAAATTGTGATGTAACAGAACAGTCGACATCGGATGACGTCGACTATACTATTATACTATATTTACAGATAAATTACAAGGCTGCTTCGACTGCTGCCCACACGGCGTCAGGGTTATCGGCCGGTACAATAATGGTGACTTGGTCGCCAACATTAATGCGGAAGTATGTGACGCTCGCGAGCAGGATGCGGTATTCTTTGCCATTAGCTTCGACATAATAGGCGCCGTCGTGTTGTACTAATGTTCCAATCACTTGGATTCGTTCGACTGGACCGATTTGCTTGTAGATAAAGGTGCCGTCGTCGGCGATGGTGAGCTTCAGCATGTCACCTTCGACTAGTTTTGATTTACTGGCGTAGTTTGCGGGGACAGGGTATTCTTTACCGTCTGGTCCGGCCATTTTTTGTCCGTCAAAGATCCCTTCAACGACTTTCCCGCTGACTTCTTCGTGGCTAGCGGATTTTGGTGAGATAATGCTGCCGTCGTCACCGACAATGCTAATCAGGAGTTCCTTGGCGGCTGCCAAGTTAGTTTCTGCTTCTTGAATCAATGCATGCAAGCGCTTGACTTGTTTCTCTGGTAGTTCAGACATATGGGTACTCGCAATTCCTTTGTCTATTTTTGTAGTGCTATTACCTTCACTTATAGCAAGCTTATAACAAAAAGTCAATAATCCGTAAAGCCCGAAACGTTATCCACATGATTTCTCGAGATGATGTGTAAATCGTTGTTAAAATTAACAAATGTTCAATTATTTACTAAAATAACAAATAGTTGTATAGTATATGTATTGCCACATCGGCAAGTACCCACTACGAAAGAGAGCTCCCTATGGACCAAAAAACGAGTTGGGTGCCAGTTACCTCTGCCCCCAAGCTCCGCATCGTTGTTCCCTATCGTGATTATCGGGATGCCCGTGTCACCTTGAAGATTCTCGTCCTTGATCCCGAATTGAAAATCGGGGCGTTCCAACCTCGAGTCATCGCCAATCGTTTGCGCTCGGTTGAGGGCATTGATCAGGGCCATACCATTGATGTCCGCTTCGACGATACGTCGACATCGCTCGTGTTTCGAGTCACGGAAATACCAATGACTTCCACGACCGAGTACACCGTTATGTCGACAGTATTCTTGATGGTCGCTGATGGCCTTCGAGTGGCTTCTGAAGATGTTCAGGTATCGTTGGGGAATGACGATGGTCAGACTCCTTTGTCCGAGTACATTCAGTGGCGCACAAAGCGCTATCGAGTACCTTCCTGAATCGAGGAATGATGGTGTCTGATACGCAAAAAGCGGCCGTCACGTTATCGATTCGAGAACCCGGAGTTGTCATGTCTATCAAGTTTCCGATAGGTACTGCCAATCGACAGTCCTTTCGTGAAACGCTGGTACGGCACGACGTTCTGGAGCCATCTCAATACTACTCTGTGAACAAAGAGATAGTACACATCGGCGTTAAAGATATGGACGACGCAATCAGTCGAGTCCTATGCGCGGTTAAAGCCGTCGCCGAGCACTTGGAGATGGACGTCGAACGCCTAACGGTGCTTTCTTACATCCAGGACGATTTGTTCTTTGGGACCTTCAACCAGTTCCGGCTCCGCATAGGCCAGCTCATCGTCGCTCGTGGTACCGCCAGATGAGGCACACCCCCCTTATGATCAAGTCATCTGGGGGGATTCTCATAGCAAAAAATACGCCCTCGCAATTGAGGGCGTATTTCTATTCCGATAACATTCGGCCGAAAATAAATTACTGTAGCTCGACGCTTGCACCAGCTTCTTCGAGGGTCTTCTTTGCCTCTTCAGCTTCTTCTTTTGGTACTTTTTCCTTAACGGTTGCAGGTGCCCCGTCAACGATTGCTTTTGCTTCACCAAGACCAAGACCGGTAATGTCTTTAACAGCCTTGATAACTGCTACTTTTTGCGCACCAGCGTCCTTCAGGACGATAGTGAATTCGCTCTTTTCGTCTTCTGCTGGAGCAGCGTCGCCGCCAGCAGCAGGGCCAGCAACAACTGCTGCAGCTGCAGCAGGCTCGATGCCGTATTCATCCTTCAGGATGGTCTTGAGTTCGTTTACCTCAAGGACAGTCAGACCGGTAAGGGTCTCTGCCAATTTCTTTAGATCAGCCATGATAGCCTCCTTTTAATATATCGATTGGTTATGAAAAATTGATTAACTGGTTGCTTTTGCTTCCACACCATCCAGCAACGCGTGCAAGTTGCCCGAAAGCGCGTTGGTAACGTCGTGAACAGGAGAAAGCAGCTGAGCGACCACTTCGGCAATAAGTTGACTCTTGCTTGGTAGCGAAGCTAGGGCTTTGACGTCGTCAGCGCTCATCAGAACACCGTCGCTCGACAATCCGCCGGCAATGACCAATGCATCGTTGTCCTTGGCGAAGTCGTTCAGGACTTTGGCAGGAATCACTTCGTCGTCACTACTTACTGCGTACAGTAATTGGCCACCGAGTCCGCTGGTGTCGAGATCTTTGTAGGCGTCAATACCGCTCAAAGCGACGCGAACCAAACGGTTCTTGACGACTTTGATTGTCACACCATTCTCACGTGCCTGGGCACGGAGCTTTTGTAGATCAGCCACGCTGAGGCCTTGGTAGGCCGCGTAGACGGTGGTTTTTGCGCTCGAGAGGAGCTCAGTAAGGTCAGCAACCAATTCGTTCTTTTTATCGCGACTAATTGCCATAAAAATCTCCTTGGTTAGTTTTTTCGGCCGAGTTGTCAAAGGTCGAGACAGTTGGCAGAACGACAAACAAAAAGTCTTTGGTTCTCGCAGCTGCCAAAGACTAGAAGATGTATGGTGTAAGAAATACATTTCCTCGGTAGCGGATTAAGCGTCGTTTCCTTCGCGGCTACTGTCTTTGGGATGTCTACAAGAGGTGATTATACACTTTGGCACGCGCAAAGTCAAGATTGTCTCGCTGAAAAAGTTGACTTTATTTGTCAATCTTATATCATAGTCATTATCATTGGGATGTCCAGTGATCGAATATAGGGAGATGTATGTCGAACAGTTCTCGTGGGTCAGGTTCTCGCACTGGTAAGCCGGCGGATGCGCACAAGCAGATGCCGAAGCCGCAGCCGCCGCGGCCGATGGTAATCGCCAGTCAGACCCACCAGGGATACCGACGCAGCTAGGAGGCAGATATGCCCGAAACTGATATCACGCCAGAAAAAGCCGACGGAGTGGATGTATTCGTCGCCCGTTGCCTCGAGGCGCTTCAGAATAAAAATGTCTCGCCTGACGAGCTCGCAACACTGATGGCAAGGCTGTGGCGTGCCACCGGGCTTGGCCGAACAGAGGTGCGTCTGGTAGTGCAGGAGCATTTCCGATTGGGGAGCTACGCCTCGTTGAAAGCAGAGCCGCGGCAGCTTTTACTTCTGAGCCAGTTTTTGGGTATCAATCCGCCCCTTGCTCGGCCCAAGCAGCCCCACTAAAACTCAGCCGGGTGGCCACGCAAGACTCTTTGCCGAGCTTGCGTGGCCACCCCCAACCCCCCTCTGTCAGAGGGGTATTAAATTGCATTTTATTAAAAAATGTGATATAATGAAATTATCGTTCATCTACCTGAGGAGGATATAGTGAGCGACGCAACCATCACCAAGGCGAACGACACGCAAGTTCGCCACGCGGTGCAGGCACTGGTCGACGACTACGCAGACAAGGTCCACGGTTCCCGTGGTATCCCAGTCGTGATGATCGCCAAGCGCGTGCGTGAGATGGAGGAGATGGGCATCACCCGTTCCACGATTCACGCACATGCGGTGAACATCGTGGCTGATGCCGAAGTTAGCTACGGCGTGGACTTCGAGCCGCTGTACCGCTTCCTCCGGGGCTAGTCCCTGAACATCTCGGTGGCCACGCCAGACAATTGTCGGCGTGGCCACCGCGCCACCACCCCGAGTTATTCGGGGATTATTTTATTTCTATAAGTCGCTCGACTCGTTTCCATAGCGCACTAAATATTTCGTCTTCGGTGCCACTTGCGTCTTGTAAGTCAAGACCTTTGAGCATACCGTATCGGGTGTAGCCATCCTGCATGTTTGACTGGAAGTTGTCATCTTTTGACTCAAACGTATCAAGTTTACTACGGTCATCCCTGCTACCCATGCGTTGCCGACGTTTCGCTTCGCTTCTGAGTGTCAAAATCACTAATAAATCTGGAGTCATATACGCTTCTCCAACGTGGGTACGGGTATACTCTTCGATCGCATCGAGTGAGATTCCCTCACCGTAGCCTTGATAGGCAATTGTCGAAAGCCAGTTGCGCGCGCAGACGACCCATAAGCCCGATTCGAGGGCTGGTTCAATCGCTTGGTTATAACTTAAGACTCGCGAATCGGTAAACCACTCTACATTTTGCCAAGGAGTTCGAGGGATACTGGCATCTTTAATTTTTCGGCGGAGGATATCTGCCTCAGGTGTTCCGCCGGGCTCTTGAATTGGCTCGAATTCACCTGTGTCGGGATTAATAACATGAAGTGTATCAAAGCCAGCAGCACGAAGACCTTGATCGATACGTCGTGCTTGCGTTGTTTTCCCTGTTCCGTCACCACCCTCGATAACGATGTATTTTCCGCGTTCCGCCACTACTTCACACCCTCCGCAAGACCCTCGACTGGCCGAGGCAGTTTGATCTCGTTTTTGTGAGCTCGCGGGATCATGTGATGCGGACGCCATGCCTGCTTGACCCGAATCAGGTCGTCAGATGACTGGGCCTGATAGTTACCCGAAGCCTGAGAATACTCGGTACCGACTGGCCCGGTTTGCGACATGACGATTTGCGCGATTCGCCACCCCGCGGGCAGGGGCACATAGTCGCTTTCGTTGAGATTATGAATTTCCATCGTCCAGCGATCGATATAGCCCGGGTCACCCCAGCCGGCACAGTAACAAGCCGAAACGCCAATCCGTCCAGTGGTGCTCCTTGCCTGCATTGAAGTTGTTCCTGGCGGGCGGATGTCAATAAATTCATGGGTATGGGCCAAAATGCGTTCGTTAGGCCGTAGTAGGATGATTGGGTGATCCTCGGGTATAGTCTCGAGACTATCAGTCTGGAAGTACTCGCGCAGAATTTCTGTGTCGAGGAGACCCTCATCCTCTAGTTTATCGCGAACGTCTTTAAACGGTTTTGCTTGAAGGAAGCCATCACCGTCTTCATCGGTAGCGAACTGACGAAACGTCGATTGCTGATCGAAGGGGTTAAAGAGCCGTGATTGTTTGTGTTTGCCGGCTGTATAGAAATTGTATCCTAGGGTGACGTCAATACTCGACCCATTGATGCGTGCGCCGTGGTCGGGTGTTGGCTCTGGGTCACATACCATGTGGCCAATATCAAGCCCGACGCGGAGTTCGCGGTCGGAAAAAACACCACCACTGAGCCCTGAATTAAGGACATAGGTTCGTTGGCTGGTTAAAACAGGCAGCTTATTAATATCAAGCAGTTCGGCGGAAAGACCTAATTCATCAGCAAATCGCTGCGCAAAAGCTGCAGCACCCGTCGCCTGAATACCAAGATACCGTTCGGCGGTCTCCCGCGCATCGAGGTCGATGACGCGCTCACCGGCGATTTCCAAAAATTCTGCCATACTTCCCTATTCCCTCATAAATCTTGTGTTGTTCCCAGCCCGTCGACCTCGCCTGCTCGGATGAGCAAGGAGGCCGACGGTGCTGAGGTGGAGTGCTCAGGCTGCGAGCGCGAAGTTGTCCTCGTTCGGTAGCGTCTTCCGGTACTGAGTCCAGCCACGGAAGTTGCCCGAGAACTTGGTCGGGTCGTCCGCCGGCGTCGCCACGTGTTCGCAGGGCGACATGTGACCAGAGGTCACGAGACGTACGAACAGCTCGATGTCCTTGTCGAAGTCGCGAACACCGTCGTGTGTCAGGTAGCTGACTCGAGCACAGCGACCAACGCTGACCTTGATGGCTTCAAGTGGGTTGGCCTCGGCCCACTCGCGCTCATCTAGCTGGATGAACGGCAGGTGCCATTCGCCCTTCTTGAGCTGACGAGGAGTCGATTCGTCGATCGCCTTGCGCATTGCCGCAGCCGCCACCTGAATCTCAGGCTGAGCCTGTGGGTTGTCGCGCAGTGCGAAGTAGTTCTCCCACTCGGTCGCCGTGACGACGACCGTGTGCCACATGAACGGCTCGAGCAGTCGGTTGGTGACCTGCTTGTGAATCCCGATCTTGTAGAGGATCCACGCGAAGATGATCGCGCAGTCCCGCGCCCGCAACCAGGCGAACCGTGCCAGCATGATCTTGAAGGCGGAGACTTCTGCCCCTGCCTGCATGCCGCTCTGGTTCGCTCCCCAGTGGATGGGGATGTACGGGTTGCGCCAGACCATCGCCCGCTGCTTTTTGAACGGAATCGCTCGCGAACTCGCGGAGTTCCGCGAGAACATCCGATGCGTGTTGAACTCGGCCAGGATGAAACGGTTGAAGACCACGACCAGCGTGATCAATCGCACCCCTTCCTCACTGATCGAGTCGGCGATTACCCGTGCCGAAAAAGTGGTCTTTTCCGGCTTGTCACGGCCAATAAGCCGTGTGAACCACTCTCTCAGACGGTTCATCGTTACCCTCTCTCGAAGTCTTGAGCAAACTCTGAATGTTCGCCCACCTTTTTCCACTATACCCTACCCCAGCATACTTTTTTGGACTTTTTGTCGAAA
>JAUIDL010000007.1 GCA_030428585.1 bacterium
CAACGTCGCCCGTGCCGTTGGCGTAGCCGTTAGCCGTCGCGCTCCCGGCAATTGTGGTGATACTTGCGCCGCATGTTCCTTCTTCTGTCACTCCGATGTTTGACCTGTACGCGAATGAGCTATCGGTAGTCGGGTTGCTGACAGAGAGGCAGTATCCATAAGGCTTCAGCTCGTACGAGAGAGCGTTGCCGCCGCTGGACCTCAAACCTTGACCGCTGTTGGCAGAGGCGGCGTTGATTGGATAGCCGCCACCATTCAGATTGTCGAGCTCGATCACGGTAGCAGTCTGCTTCAAGTCAGACTTCATCGATGCCTCGATAGCTCGACCAGCGATGCCGTTGAACGCGACGATCGTGATCGCCGCAAGAATCGCGATGACGACGATGATGATGAGGAGTTCGACGATGGTGAAGCCGTCGCGGCGGACGGAGTACTGCTCTTGTCGAGAGTGCGTGGCGATGTCAGGGTTGGTATCGATCGGATCGAGCGCCATAACTGCCCATGACTATGAACCATGAGCATGATCTTGTAAACACCAGTTCTGACGTAGCTTTTACAACAGATGCGAACGGAATATTGACGTCCACCCGTGAGCGTCCATAATCGGCCTCGCTCCTCGTCGGCGTGCGGCGTAGATGATTCCACCCGGGGATCGTCCGTCGCTTCCAATGAGGAGGCGCACCAAATGATTGTAGGATGATTGCCTTTAGGTGATTAGTTTAATTTTATTTACAGAAACATATATTCATTCTATAATTAGTCGACTGCTACGGAGCAATCCAGAATCATGCAGCCCCGCTGTTTGACACAACAAAAGGAAGGACCGTGATGGTTCACAAGACCAGCGTGCCCAGAGTGGGGTACAAGGCGACATACAGTCCCAAAGCGCTTGCGACAGCGTCGCGACCGATTGATGGACGTTCAGTACATCTTCGATTGGTCCGTCTGCGTGAGGAGCTGAAGTCAGAGAGGTTTTCGATTCACAACTTCGAGGTACAGGTGTTCAAAGGTGAACAGGGTGGCTCGAATCAGTACGGCTTCTCGATTGACTTCACGTTCGACGCCAGTGACTATGAGCAAGAAGAGCTGTTCGCTCACCTATACGCCATCATCTCCAAGGTCGCCGAGTATTACTCGGCTGATATCGAGGTGGCTGGCGATCCCGAGCTTCGCACAGTGACAACATGTCACGACTTCATCCCTCGCGCGCAGCGGCGCTCATAGTCCGCACCCAAGAGATCCCGACATTGTCGGTTGTATCACTTCGGTGTCGGGCTCTCTTAATTTGCTATAGTATGCACATGAATACTCGAATAGGTATTGGGCCACACCCAAAGCCTTGGCCAACTGATGAGCGATATGACCCTGAGCTTCTTGAAAAAGGGGATGCACGTAATGTTATCGATAAATATCGTTATTGGACAGAGTCGGCGATAATCGATAATTTGGACGCAAATGGTTCATCGCTTGAAATTGCTATCGAAAATCTCGAACGTGATTTTAATATGGGCACGATTGTCCGTAACGCCAACGCTTTTGGTGTGCGGCATATCCACGTTATTGGTCGCCGGCAGTGGAATAAACGCGGCGCAATGAAAACCGATACCTATCTTCACATACATTATTATCCTGACGCTTCGTCGTTTATAGCTGCGATGAAGCGACAGAGAAAACAGGTGATCGCCGTCGATATTGTCGACGATGCGGTGCCGCTTGAACAGATTACAATGTCTCATCAGGCGGTTCTGGTGTTTGGCCAAGAAGGCCCAGGGCTGAGCCACGAGATGCTCAGTGCGGCAGATGCGGTTGGGATGGTTTCACAGCGTGGCTCGACTCGATCAATGAATGTTGGTGTGGCAGCAGGTATAGCCATGTATATATGGACATCACAACCCCGTTGACCCACTATATGTAGCGTGTCATAATAGAAATATGATTAACCCTGAGAATCACCCATCACTGGTTCCTGCTACCTCCTATAGACAGGAGTTCACTCCTAGTGGAGGACTACTCAATCACCTACGCGCAACGCTAGTTCCAGAGGCGGATAAGACCAAATTGATTATTCTGTCGTCTCGTCAGGCGATTGTGCCCAATTCACACGTGAATACACACCTGGTGCAAAGTCGTGTGGAAGATGTTCGGTCGATGACTCGTAACTTCGATACGCCACTGTATCCGACTGGAGAGTTTACTATCACGCCTATTTCTGAGGGACGACGCGCAAAGATATCCTTCCAGCTCGCTCAGCAAGCAGAAATGAATAGACTGGCTGATTTTATGGGAAAGATTTCAAATATTCCACCAGTGTCAGAAGACGAGGACGTTAACCCATACTTTGTGGTCAATAAGAGCATTCTGGGAGATTCACGACGCATTGATGATGCTCGAGAAAAATTTATGGACGAGGCACACGATCCTAAGCGTATTCATTTCCTTCGTCTTACTCCTTTCCAACTCAGAACAGAGGCGCTGATGTTGAAGACTCGCCAACCTTCGCCTGTCAGTCACGCTGAAGATCCATTTCGCCGTGCATCGTAGCGCCTTGCTGGTCGTCTCGAAAAATGAGAGAATATGACCAGTATGACGACACTTTCTTCAAAACCTTATAAAGGGACGCGGGATTATTATCCGGCTGACAAACACGCACAGAACTATATTTTTAATGCTTGGCGTCGCGTCGTCGAACGCTATGGCTACGAAGAATACGGCGCGCCAATGCTCGAACCGCTAGATGTCTACGCAGCCAAAAGCGGTCAAGAACTTGTTAATGATCAGACATATACTTTTACGGATCGTGGTGGTCGGGTTGTGGCGATTCGCCCTGAAATGACTCCTAGTGTCAGTCGAATGATTGCAGCCAAGCGTCAAGAATTGTCGTATCCGGCTCGTTGGTACTCGATCGCCAATTTTATGCGCTATGAACGGCCACAGCGCGGGCGCGAGCGTGAATTCTGGCAACTGAACATCGACATATTTGGTGCTGATAGCACCGAAGCCGATATTGAGGTTATCACGATTGCTGACGCTATTTTGAAAGAACTGGGTGGGAAAGACGGCGATTATGTCATCCGCGTTAATAGCCGACCCTTCATTCACTACATGATGTCGCAATTCTTAGGTCTTGATGAAGTTCAGGGGCAGCAGATGGTGAAACTGTTTGATCGTCGACACAAAATGACCGAAACGGACTTTGCGGAACAGGCCGGATTAATTTTAGGTGAGGCAAGTGATGATCGACTCGCGACAATCAAGGGTTTACTTGATGCGACGACACTCGACCAGCTTCCTGAAGACCTGCGTGATTCTGAGTCTTTGGATGATTTACGCGTCATTATGCAGAAGTTAGGTGATGCCGGAGTGACGTCCTTGCAATTCGATCCAACATTGATGCGCGGGCTTGATTACTACACTGGTACGGTTTTTGAAGTCTTTGATACACACCCCGACAACAATCGATCCTTGTTCGGGGGAGGCCGTTACGATGGTCTGGTTGGGCTGTTTGGCGCTGAACCAATTTCTGCCGTCGGCATGGCGCCTGGTAATTCGATGATCGAAAACTTTTTGGCGGTTCGTGGGCTGATTCCTGAATATATACCACGCATTGCCGCGGCAATTCTGGTGATCGATGAGGCGTATGACCAAGCGCGAACGTTAGCTAGTCAATTACGGCAAAAAGGCGTGAATATCAGTGTTGATATTGGCGGAAAAAAGCTGGATAAGCAAATCAAAAATGCTGATAAACAGCACCTAGACTGTGTCATTTTTGTCGGTCCGGACGATACGACCGACTTTTCGCTGAAAGACTTGTCAACTGGTCAGGAAGAGCGATTAACTCCTGAGCAGCTGGCCGAGCGGCTTGCGTCCTGACTCTACCTCTGTTATAGTTAGCTAAATGGAAAGTACCGTTAAGCAACTAGCAGAGACCAAGGTGCAACTGACAATCACACTCGGCGCAAAAGAACTCAAAGACGCCGAGCAAGTTGCCCTGACAAAATTAAGTAAAACCACGAAAGTACCTGGCTTCCGACAAGGCAAGGTGCCGGCCAGTGTCGCCGCAAAACACGTCAACCAACAGGAGCTTCAAGAGCAATTACTGGATGATGCGATTAGTAAGGCCGTCGCTGAAAGTTTTATTGCCAATAAGATCCAGGCAATTGATCGACCAGCTGTTGAGGTCAAGAAATACGTCCCTAATGAACAACTAGAATTTACCGCGGAGGTGGAAACGATGCCAGAGATTACCCTGGGAGACTACAAAAAACTAACCGCTAAGCCAGAAAAAGCCTCAGTATCCGCTAAAGATGTCGATGAAGTGATTGAACGCATGAGCGCAGGGTATGCTGAATCAGAAGAAATTACCGATCGTGCCGCCAAAGATGGTGACGACGTCGTGATTGATTTCGTCGGTAAAAAAGATGATGTGCCGTTTGATGGTGGTGCTGGTAGTGATTACACGTTGTCACTAGGCGCTGGGCAATTCATTCCTGGATTCGAAGAAGGCATTGTTGGTCACAAGATTGGTGATGAATTCGACCTTGAACTAGAGTTCCCGAAAGAATATCACGCTGCTGACCTTGCTGGACAAAAAGTTGTCTTCTCGGTCAACCTAAAAAAGATTCTCGAAAAGAAGCTACCAAAAGTTGACGACGAATTTGCCAAGAAAACTGGCTCATTCCAAACCCTTGACGAGCTGAAAGCTGACATTAAAGCTGAATTAACGAAGCAAAAAGAGCAAGAAGCTGATAACAAGTATAAGGATGCGTTGTTATTGGAACTAATTCAAAAGAGTAAGGTCAGCGCTCCTGAAGTGATGGTCCAGGACCACATGCGCTCAATCGAACAAGATTTTGAACAGAACTTGATGTACCGTGGTATGACTGTTGACGCGTATGTCCAGGCACAAGGCTTTAAAGACGTAAATGAATGGCGTGAAAAAGAAGTCCGCCCAACTGCTGAAAATCGCGTGAAAGCTGGACTGGTCTTATCGAAAGTGACCGAAGCCGAGAATATGACGCTAACTGACACCGAAATTGACGAACACGTTGAAGTACACAAGAAGCAATACGCTAATAATCCGCAAGCGTTGGAGCAAATCAGTACACCAGAGGCACGTCGCGACATCGCTAACCACTACTTGACGGAAAAGACGATTGACCGTTTGGTTGAACTGAACAAGTAGTTTGAAACAAGTATAAATTAGCACTCCATTGCGCGGAGTGCTAATTTTGTATACAATAGATATATGAACAAGCCTTCGAACTATCTCGTCCCTACGGTCATCGAAAAGTCGTACGATGGCGAACGCGCCTTTGATATTTATTCGCGCCTCTTAAAAGAACGCATCATCTTCCTCGGTGAAGACGTCAATGAGCACACGGCAAACATCGTCGTTGCTCAGTTGTTGCACCTTGCTTACGATGATCCCGAAAAAGACATCAAGCTATACATAAATAGCCCAGGTGGCAGTGTTTATGACGGACTGGCTATCTATGACACTATCCAGCACATTAAGCCAGACGTCCAGACAATTGGTATTGGGCTGCAAGCTAGTATGGGGGCTTTCTTGTTATCAAGCGGCACCAAAGGTAAGCGCTACGCGTTACCAAATAGTCGTATTATGATTCACCAACCATCGAGTGGGACTCAAGGCAAGATTACTGACCAAGAAATTACCCTCAAAGAAGGTATTTTCTTGAAACAGCAACTGAACAAGATTCTTGCAAAAAACACCGGTCAAAAACTAGCAAAGATCGAAAAAGATGCCGATCGTGACTTTTGGATGAGTGCTGAAGAAGCCAAAGTATATGGGTTGATTGATGGCGTTATTGAAAAAGCCTAAAAAAATGCTATAATATCATCACTCCTTCCTATGACATTAGTCTGGGTAAGAGCGATCTTTTGATGTTCCGATTGCTCAGAAAGCTGAGCACAACAAGAAATGGACATGTGACATGATTTTGCATGAAAAGAAGTGGCTAGACTATGCCGAACCTGTCCTTAAGGAATCCAAGAGGCAATTAGCCATCGTCATCGTACGTGCGCTTGTGTTCGTATTCATGAACACCTTCATTGGCTTCGCGTCGAGTATCGCTTTGATGCTGATTCGATTCGCTAATTCTCCTCATCCAGTAGACGCAGCGATTGGTGTAATGTTCCAGTTCGCGGTTGCAAGTATTGCGACTGTGTGGTGGGCGGTTCCACTGTCGAGCCTCTTGCTATATGTTGCGAATAAATTGCACTTTGCGATATGGCTTGGTTACAGAGGTGTGTTCAAAGGCTCGTTGGTACTGACGGCAATCTTTGTTGCACTCACCCTCATTCAGGTGAATAATGATTATTTGCTCAGTAATGATGGACCACTATCGATGACCAGCCTTACGCCGTATCTTGCTGAAACATGGTTTTTCTTTATTGGAGGCACACTTATCTATACGAGTGCTCTGTTGTGTCTTGTGGCGCTGAGCTTGTGGATCATCAATCCGGTTACATTTCGTATGAAATTACTTGGGGTGAAGTGATTCCACCTGAAAAACGATAGAATCGGGTTAAGAGCATCATGGATACCCCTACAAAAACGCAGCCGTCATTCTGGACGAAGCCGTTTTTGTAGGGGGTGTTTTATTTTCGAGTATAATATTGATTATGCTATTTTCATTTATGCACATTTTGCATCCTCATCATCCACTTTCGAAACACGTCAAAAAACCGACAAATAAGACCGTAAAAAGGCTGACGGCTTTTGACAGATTAGTCGTGGTTGTATCATTTGTGTACCCACTGAGTGCTATTCCGCAAGCAATCGACGTATTAGCAGGCAATGTTGAAGGCGTTTCTTTTTGGTCGTGGTTCGGCTTTTTGTTCTGCGCCAGCGTGTTGTTGATTTATGGGATTCGTCGAAACGTGTTTCCGATGATTATCTCGAATTCAATCTGGGTCATTATGGACGCACTTGTTATCGCAGGTCTCTTAATCTATAGCTTATAAAAAAGAGTGAGCCCCGCCCGAAAGAGCGGGGAGCTCACATGGGCGGGGCGGGGTGTCAGTACGACTTGTTCGCGACTTGGTCCATCTCGGGAATCCGGTTGGGGCCACCTGCGATCAAGATGACCGCATGCGGTCCCTGCGTCACTTTGTAGCGGCGACGTGCGCCGAAGATTGCTCCCACACCTGCATCGATGCGGGTGATGGTGATCGGCTTGCTGTCGTCGATCTTGGCGATCTTCTCGATGGGTGCGTGTGCCTCGACGGCAACACTGGGCATAGAGATGCGCAGGAGTCCATGGGTGCCCTGGCTTCCGATGGCAGTGATGCTGAATGCGGATGCGGGCACTTCGTAGACTGGATGGGTGTGTGACACGATCAATCCTCTTTCTGTAGGGAGCGAGGTTAATTTATAGAATATACGATATTATGGGTATTTGTCAATATCAAGTATTTGTAAGCAAAAACCTCTTGATTATTTCTTAATTTATGCGCATAATGGTGACTAAGAAGTAGTGTGGCCGTGGTTTCTTATGTCCTTCGCACAGTGTGGCAACTAGTGCGTGGACAATCGCGGTAAGGGAATCTTCGGCGCCAAAGACCCTTTCTCTGATCTAGACAGAGATAAATAACAATCTAACCGCGAGGACATAGTAGCCATATGGCAACGAATAAACGTGCGAACACGAAGCGTGTTTTCTTTACTAAAGATGACACCGCTCTCCCAATACCAAACCTAATTGACCACCAAAAAACCAGCTGGCGTGATTTCGTCGAAACCGGACTCGGCGAGATTTTTGCTGAGTTGAACCCAATTGACGACTATACTGGTCAGAAATTGGCCCTGCGTTTTGGCAAGTACGAATTTCACGAACCAAAGAACAGCGAAATGGACGCCAAGGAAAACAACTTGACCTTTGACGCGCCACTGCATGCCATGGTTGAGCTGACCAACAAGGTCACCGGTGAAGTCAAGGAGCAGGAAATCTATTTGGGTGACTACCCATGGATGACTGACCGCGGAACCTTTATTATCAACGGTACTGAACGTGTCGTTGTGTCACAGCTGATCCGTTCTGCCGGTGTATTCTTTACCGCCGATCGTGCGGCCACCCGTAACTATTACGGTGCCAAGTTGATTCCAGGTCGTGGTGCATGGCTCGAATTCGAGACCGCCAGCAACGGTGTTATCTACGTCAAGATTGACCGCCGCCGTAAACTGCCAGTGACGACGTTGTTCCGCGCCCTTGGGTACAACAAAACCTCTGAAATTAAAGATTTGTTTACTGAGATTGATACCGACGAAGTCAAATACATCGAAGCCACACTCGATAAAGACCCAGCTCGCGGTACCAACGAAGCCTTGATCGAAGTCTACCGCCGTTTGCGCCCAGGTGACCTCGCCACTGTCGACAACGCCAAGCAAATGATTGAACGCATGTTCTTTGACTTCAAACGTTTCGACTATAGCCGAGTCGGACGGTATAAATTGAATCAACGCCTGAGCCTTGAAGTTGCGAATACTACTGAAAACCGTGTGTTCCAAGTTAGCGACCTGATTGCGATTGTCCGTGAAATCATCCGCCTGAACAACACTCAAGAAGACGCCGACGACATCGACGCGCTGTCGAACCGCCGCGTCAAATTGGTTGGTGAGCTGGTCGCCCGTCAATTCCGCGTTGGTATGCTGCGTATGCAAC
The DNA here is from genome assembly GCA_030428585.1 of bacterium. Taxonomy (GTDB): domain Bacteria; phylum Patescibacteriota; class Saccharimonadia; order Saccharimonadales; family Saccharimonadaceae; genus Microsaccharimonas. The sequence continues at coordinate 8,685 of JAUIDL010000007.1, forward strand.
GAAATGCCATGGACCGTATGTCTATGTCTGACATCGAGAACGTTTCGCCAAACCAACTGATTAACGCTCGTCCAGTGGTCGCTGCCGTTCGCGAATTCTTTGCGAGTTCACAGCTGTCACAACTGATGGATGATACTAACCCGCTAGCTGAACTGGCGCACAAACGTCGCCTTAGCTCGATGGGTCCTGGTGGACTTAGCCGTGAACGTGCTGGCTTCGACGTCCGTGACGCCCACCCAACTCACTACGGTCGTCTGTGTGCCGTGGAAACGCCAGAAGGTGCCAACATTGGATTGGTATTGAACTTGGCTGCCTATGCTCGAGTAAACGAGTATGGTTTTATTGAAACTCCATACCTAAAGGTAAAAGATGGTAAAGTCACCGACGAGGTTGTCTATCTGGACGCTTCTCAAGAAGCAGTCGAAGTGATTGCTGACGCGAACGCGCCACTCAACGACAACGGATCATTCCGTGACGAGCGTGTCTCTGCCCGTAATGGACTGTTGCCAGAACAAGTTGACGCCGGTGAAGTAACTTACATGGACGCTGCACACAAGCAGATTCTTGGTTCAACCGCCGCACTGGTCCCATTTGTTGAAAAGAACCGTGTTGACCGTTCATTGATGGCCTCAAGCATGCAGAAGCAAGCTGTGCCACTACTAAAGACCCAAGCGCCAACCGTTGGTACTGGTATTGAAGGCGTGATTGCCCAGAACACCAGTCAACTGGTCGTTGCTGAAGGTGCTGGTGAAGTTGTCCGTGCCGATGGTAACGAAGTTCACGTTAAATACAGTGACGGCGTCAAGATTTACGAGCCAATGCACTTCGTGAAATCAAACGATGACCGTTCAATCAACCAAAAGGTGATTGTCGAACGTGGTCAAAAGGTCAAGAAGGGCGACATTCTGATTGAAGGTGCCTCTGTTGCTGATGGTGAAATTGCCCTCGGTAAAGACCTCTTGGTCGCCTTTATGCCATGGTCTGGCTACAACATGGACGACGCGATCGTTCTGAGCCAACGCCTTGTCCAAGATGATACTCTGACCAGCATCAACATCAAGGACTACACCGTTGAAGTTCGCGAAACCAAACTGGGTCCAGAAATTGTCACCCGTGACATTCCAAATGTCTCAGAAGAATCACTGCGTCACCTCGACGAGAGCGGTATTGTCCAGCTCGGTTCTGAAGTTAAGGCCGGCGATGTCTTAGTCGGTAAGATTACGCCTAAGGGTGAGCAAGAGCTGAGTTCTGAAGAACGACTGCTTCGCGCTATCTTTGGTGAAAAAGCTAAGGACGTTCGTGACACCTCACAACGCATGAACAACGCCGCTGGCGGTAAAGTTGTCGGGGTGAAGATCTTTAGCCGTGAAAATGGTCACGAGTTGAAGGCCGGTGTCCTGATGCAGATTCAAATCTTCGTCGCTCAATTCCGTAAGATTTCTGTCGGTGACAAGCTGGCGGGTCGTCACGGTAACAAGGGTGTCGTCGCTCGTATTCTGCCTGTCGAAGACATGCCGTTTATGGAAGACGGAACACCAGTTGACGTGATCTTGAACCCACTGGGCGTCCCAAGCCGTATGAACATTGGTCAGTTGTTTGAAACTCACCTTGGTATGGCTGCGCGAGCCCTGGGCTACCGCGTTGCAACTCCTCCGTTCAACGGAATTTCTGATGAAACAATCTCAGACGAGCTCGAAAAAGCTGGCTTTGCCCGCGATGGAAAGAGCCAATTGTTTGACGGCCGTAACGGTGAACCATTTGAAGAGCGCACCACAGTTGGTGTGATGCACATGCTGAAGCTGCACCACATGGTCAGCGACAAGATCCACGCTCGTTCAACTGGTCCGTACACTATGGTGACGCAACAGCCACTGGGTGGTAAGGCGCAAAACGGTGGACAGCGCTTTGGTGAGATGGAGGTGTGGGCACTGGAAGCTTACGGTGCTGCCGCAACCCTTCAGGAAATGTTGACCATCAAGTCTGACGACGTCTACGGACGTGCGAAAGCCTACGAATCGATTATCAAGAACGAACCGATTGTTGGTCCAAAACTACCTGAATCATTCAACGTCCTCGTAAAGGAACTCCAAGGCCTTGGCCTACGTGTCGACCTGCTGGACGAATCTGAAGACGCAGTGGTTGACGCCGAGCAAGTGATCGGAAATGTCATCAACGGCCAGCCAGTCTCTGCCCAAGCGGTTGAAGATGGTGAAGAAGTTGAAACAGTACTGGATGAAGCCGATGAACTTGGTGACATCGAAGACGGTGTCAGTATCCAGGACATTGATGAAATAGAAGAAATTAAGGAGGAGGCGTAATATGTCACGAGTAGTCACAAACGCAAACAATGGTATCGCTGACTTTGACGCCATTCGTCTGAGCGTCGCCAGCGCCGACGATATCCTAAAATGGAGCTACGGCGAAGTTACCAAACCGGAAACCATCAACTATCGAACCCAAAAACCAGAGCGTGACGGTCTGTTCTGTGAACGAATTTTCGGTCCAGTCAAAGACATCAACCCGCACGACTCGAAACTAAAAGGTGTTCGTTCTCGTGAAGCAGCGGTCGACAAAAACGGTGACCTAGTCACCAAGTCAATCGTTCGTCGTGAACGCATGGGCCACATCCAACTCGCAAGCCCTGTGGCACACATCTGGTTTATGCGTGGTACCCCAAGCGCAATGTCATTGCTCCTTGGCATCACCGTCCGTAACCTCGAACGTATCGCGTACTTTGCGACCTACGTTATCTTGAGTGCTGACGAAGAAGCTCGCGACAAGTTCCTTGCTGATCTGGAAGCCGAGACCGAGGCTGGTCGTGTTGCAATCAAAATGCGCTACGAAAAAGAAGCTGAGGCTGAAGGTGCCGATGTTAAGGCGTTGGCCGAAGCTCAGACTCGAGAAATCGAAGAGCTCGAAGAGAACTACACTACCAAGAAGACGCAACTGGAAAGCCTTGCGAAGCGTGCGCTGCTGAGCGAAGTCGACTACCGAAACTTGCCAGAAGAGTACCAAGACTTGATCGAAGTCGGCATGGGTGGTCTTGCCCTTAAGGCACTGCTGGATGACATCGACCTCGACAGTTTGATTGCTGAACTAACCGAAGAAGCTGAAGCTGCCAAGGGTCAACGTGAAAAGAAGATCCTGAAGCGACTGAAGGTCCTCGAGGGTATGCAGGCAGCAGGTATTCAGCCAGCTGCTCTGACGATGACTGTTCTACCAGTGATTCCTCCAGACCTTCGTCCAATGGTGCAATTGACCGGTGGTCGATTTGCAACCTCTGACCTAAACGACTTGTACCGTCGTGTCATTAACCGTAACAACCGTCTCAAAAAGCTGATCGAATTGAACGCGCCGGAAGTTATCCGTCGTAACGAAATGCGTATGCTGCAAGAAGCAGTTGACGCGTTGATCGACAACTCAGCAGCTCGTGGTGGCCGCGCGGTCAACGCAACTGGTGGTCGTCGTCGCCTGAAATCAATTAGTGACATGCTAAAGGGTAAGCAGGGACGATTCCGTCAGAACTTGCTGGGTAAGCGTGTGGACTACTCGGGACGTTCAGTTATCGTCGTTGGTCCTAAACTCAAGATTGACGAATGTGGTCTGCCAAAGCAGATGGCACTCGAACTCTTTAAGCCGTTTGTGATCAACTGGTTGATTACTGGTGAATACGCTCACAACATCCGTTCAGCGACTCGTTTGATCGAAGCTGGTGAAGCGGTTGTCTGGGACGCCCTTGATGCCGTGATTGAAGGTAAGTACGTGCTGTTGAACCGTGCACCATCACTGCACCGTCTGTCTATCCAGGCCTTCAAACCTCGTTTGGTCGAAGGAAAAGCCATCCAACTGCATCCATTGGTGGCAAACGGATTTAACGCCGACTACGACGGTGACCAGATGGCGGTCCACCTTCCACTGAGTCGCCAAGCGCAACAAGAAGCTCGTGAGCTGATGAGTGCAACGGCTAACTTGTTGAAACCAGCTGATGGTGCGCCGGTACTTTCGATTGCGCAGGATGTCGTGCTGGGTAACTACTACTTGACCTACGACAAGCCAAGCGCACAAACTGAAGACGTCAAAGCCTACAGTTCTGTCTATGAAGCAGAAATGGCCTACGAAAACGGCCACATCCAACTACAGACACCAATTCGTGTCTGGGCAAAGGGTGAGGCTCGTAACACTACTCTCGGCCGTGTCTTCTTTAACGAAATTCTGCCAGAAGACTATCCATTTGATAACAACGTTCAGACCAAGAAGCAACTAAAGAAGGTTCTTAACACCATCTTCTTACAATACGGCGCAGAAGTTACCGCCCAAACGGCTGACCGCATGAAGGGTCTTGCCTTCCGCTTTGCAACGATCGCCGCGGTATCGACCGGTAAGGATGACTACGTTATCTTTGAACAAACCGACGAGTTCATCGCTGAAGGTGATGCCAAGTCTGCCCTGATTAGCGAACAGTACAACCAAGGGTTGATTACCGACGAAGAACGCTATAACTTGACCGTCTCAAACTGGCGTGGTGTGACGCGTAAGCTCGAAAACTTCATGAAGGAAGAGCTGAAAGAAATGGACACCAGCGTCTCTGTTATGGTTAACTCTGGTGCTCGTGGTGACATCTCAAACGTGATGCTTGCCAGCGCCATGATTGGTATCATGGTCGACGCAACCAACCGTGAGATTGAGCTGCCGATTCGCTCGAGTTACAAGAAGGGTCTGTCGAGCCTTGAGCAGTTCGTGGCCACTCGGGGTTCACGTAAGGGGCTGATTGACACCGCCCTCAAGACCGCCGACTCTGGTTACTTGACTCGTCGTCTGGTTGACGTGTCTCAGGACGTGTTTACACTGGAAGACAATGACGGTGAAGATGATGGATTTACTATCTACCGCAACGAAACCGAACTAACAATGATCGACTTTGGTAACCGTCTGTATGGACGTTACGCCGCTGAAGATATCGCTGGACACGTTAACGCTGGTGAATTAATCACCCGTGCAATTGCGAATGCGATTGAAGACGACAAGGATATTACCGAAGCCAAGATTCTGTCCGTCCTTTCAACCAAAAACCTTCGTGGTGTGCCTCGTAAGAGCTACGGTATCGACATGTCAACGAACCAATTGGTTGCCAACTCTCAGCCTGTCGGTGTGATCGCCGCACAGTCTGTCGGTGAACCGGGAACCCAGCTGACGCTGCGTACCTTCCACCAAGGTGGTGTCCAGGAAAGTGACATTACCCAGGGTCTGCCTCGTGTTGAAGAGTTGTTTGAAGCCCGTACACCAAAGGGACAAGCGTACATTACTGAAGTATCTGGTGTGGTTGAGCAATGGGAAGATGGCAAGAAATACGTTGTCCAAGTAACCCCAGAAGCTGGCCACGTTGAAAAAATCGCCCTCGAAGGTCGTGACATCAACGTCAAGGCTGGTGCTGAGGTGAAAGCTGGTGATGTACTCGCAACTGGTGAGAGCGAATCTCGCCCAATCGTTGCGCCATTTGACGGCGTCGTCGAATTTACCGACGAACACATCGTCTTGGCAGCGAACGCGAGTTCACCAGTTCGTTACGAAATTCCTGGCAACATGCAACTGTTGGTCAAGAGTGGTGACATTGTCGCTGCTGGTGACCGCCTGACGTCTGGTTCATTGAACCTGCACGACTTGATGCGCCTCAAGGGTATCGAATCCACACAACGCTACATCATCAACGAAGTGCTCCGTATTTACGCAGCCCAAGGTCAAGACGTTGCTGACAAGCATCTCGAGATCATCGTTCGTCAGATGTTTAGCCGCGTGCAAATCGAAGACCCAGGTGACAGCTCATTTGTGACGGGTGACATCGTATCAAAGGCTGCTGTTGTTGAAGCCAACGACGAACTAACTGCCGCTGGTAAAGAACAAGTGACCTACACCCAGCTCCTCCTCGGTATCACCAAGGTCTCGATCTGGTCAGACAGCTTCCTGTCAGCCGCATCGTTCCAAGACACGACTCGTGTTCTGATCAACGCTGCTGTCAGTGGCCGCGTCGACCGTTTGCACGGACTGAAAGAAAACGTCATCATTGGACGGAAGATCCCAGTCGGTACCGGTGTCGACAGTGCAACTGCCCTCGACACGCTGGACGAAGATACTGCCAAAGAAATCGAAGAAGACCTCGAATTCGCCGCGTAGTCATCTGACTGTCTTACAAAAGGCTCCCTCATCGTAGGGAGCTTTTTGGTTGATTGACAATTAATAACATTAGTGGTATAATGAAAAAGTAAGATTCATCGCCATTCATCTATCCTGAGGAGGAATACATGGCGACCGATGACAGCACCTACCAGCCCACACCCGGATCGCGACCGCCCGCCGCAGTTGACCTGCGGGGCACCATGGGAGCGGCGAGTTCCAGAGCCGGTCGTTACGGCACCGATCCAGTACCGCAAGCCGGTAATGGTGTCGTTACCTACGACGCAAGGACCAAGAGCGATTCGCCTCAGCCGCCCGACTGCCTCGGCGCAGGACGGTATTACAACGACTCTGTCGAGGAGGAGTGATGACCAGAGACTCAGCGCCTGATGCGGACGAGTTCCGTGCAACCCATCTCGATGACCCGGACATCCCCCCGGGGATGTTCGAGGCCATGACAAGGCCGATTCAGGTATCCCCGACCAACGAGGAGCGTCGGCTCGAACGTTTCATCCCTGGGGACGAGTAGGGCATCAGCCCGTGATCAGGCCCGTTGACCAATCGTCAGCGCTCGCCCGGTCACGGGCCTTTTCATTGGCTTGCAAAATCGACACATTTTTAGTAAAATAACAGGTGAGTTTCCGCTAGAGACAAGGTGAACCGTGTACAAGACACCTCGTACGTCTAGCCTCGCTGGTAAGGGATGCTGAACCGAACCGGCAAAGACGCGTCTTTCAAGGCGCGAGTTAATCATTAATCAAGATAAGGAACGTATAGTTTACTATGCCTACAGTTAATCAATTGGTGCGCAAACCACGCCAAATTGCTGGAAAAAAGAGTAAATCTCCAGCCCTTGGCCGTATTCACAATGCACTAAAGGTCCGTTACTACGATCAGAACGCCCCACTGAAGCGCGGTGTTTGTATTAAGGTGACCACCAAAACTCCAAAAAAGCCTAACTCAGCCCTTCGTAAGGTCGCTCGTGTCCGTTTGACCAACAACCAAGAAGTCTGGGCATACATTGGTGGCGAAGGTCACAATCTCCAGGAACACGCCGTTGTGCTGGTCCGTGGTGGTCGTGTGCCGGACCTTCCAGGTGTGCGGTATCACATCGTCCGTGGTGCCCTTGACCTTCAAGGCGTCCAAAACCGTAAGAAGGGTCGCTCGAAGTACGGCGCCAAGAAGGAAGGTAAGTAGTCATGCCACGCAAGAAAACTGTCAGCCTCCAACGTCGTCTGAGTCCAGACCGCAAGTACCAAAGTGTATTAGTACAACGCCTGATCAACAAGTCTATGCTTGATGGTAAAAAACTGCTCGCAGAACGCGCTGTCTACAAAGCACTGGAAGCTGCGGCCAAGAAAGTCGATAGCGAAGACCCACTGGAAGTATTTGAAAAAGCACTCAAGAATGTTGCGCCTAACTTTGAAGTTAAGTCACGCCGTGTCGGCGGTGCGAACTACCAGATTCCATTTCCTGTCGCTGGTCACCGTCAACTCCACTACGCGTTTAGCTGGTTAGTCCAATCAGCCCGTGCGCGTAACGGCATGCCATACGAACAGCGCTTGGCGCTAGAAATCGTTGACGCGTACAACGAAACCGGTGCTGCCTTCAAGAAGAAGGAAGACACCCACAAGATGGCCGAAGCGAACCGTGCGTTCGCACACTTTGCCCGCGGGTAATAACTTAGTCGAATAATCATATAGAAAGGGAAGCATTGTAATGGCTCAAAAAGACGTCCCACTAAAGGACTATCGCAATATTGGTATTATTGCCCACATCGATGCGGGTAAGACGACCACCACCGAAGGTATTTTGTACCGAACCGGTATTAGCCACAAAATTGGTGCCGTTCACGAAGGTGAAACGACGACTGACTGGATGGCTCAGGAACGTGAACGTGGTATCACGATTACTTCTGCTGCCGTGACCGCCTTCTGGAAGGGTCACAAGATTAACATCATCGACACCCCAGGTCACATCGACTTTACGGTTGAGGTTGAACGTTCACTCCGTGTCCTTGACGGCGCGGTGACCGTCTTCGATGGTAAAATGGGTGTCGAAGCACAAACCGAAACTGTCTGGCGCCAGGCCAACAAGTACGGCGTGCCTCGTATCTGTTTCATCAACAAGATTAACCAAATCGGTGGTGACTTTTACAAGTCCCTCGATTCAATTCACAACCGTCTGTCAAAGCACGCGCTACCTATTCACTTGCCAATCGGCTTTGAAAAAGACATCAACGGCGTTGTTGACCTCGTTGACATGACCGTGTACACCTATGACGACTTTACTGACCACGAACTCAAGACCAGCAAGGACATTCCTGCTGACATGGTCGAAAAGGTAAAGAACGCCCGCAGCCTATTGGTTGAAGCAGCGGTTGAAGCTGAAGACGAACTATTCGAACGCTACCTTGAAGAAGGTGAGGAATCGATTACTGTTGAAGAACTACGTCGAGCACTGCGTAAACGTGTGTTGGCTGGTGATTTCTTCCTCGTGACTGGTGGTGACGGACGTGGCGTTATCGTTGAAAAAGTTCTTGACCTGGTTATGGAATACTTGCCATCACCACTCGATATTGGTGCTGTTCAAGGAACAAACCCAAAGAGTGGCGACGTTGTCGAACGTCAACCTGACGCCAGCGAACCGTTGTCTGCCTTGGCCTTCAAGATTGCGACTGACCCATTCGTTGGCCGTCTGATCTTCGTCCGTGTCTATAGTGGAAAATTGACCGCTGGAAGCTACATCCTAAACACCACAACCGGTGAAAAGGAGCGTGTTGGCCGTATCGTTCGTATGCACGCCGACAAGCGTGAGGAAATCGACTCAGTTGGCGCTGGTGACATCGCCGCAGTCGTTGGTCTCAAGGGCACCTTTACTGGCCACACGTTGACTGACGCGGCGAACCCAATTCTGCTCGAATCGATTGAATTCCCAGAACCACCGGTTTCGATTGCGGTTGAACCAAAGACTAAAGCTGACCAAGAAAAAATGGGTATTGCTCTGCAGCGTTTAGCTGAAGAAGACCCAACCTTCCGCATTCACACTGATGATGAAACGGGACAGACGATTATGTCTGGTATGGGTGAGCTTCACCTCGAAATCCTGATTGATCGTATGAAGCGTGAATTTAACGTCGAAGCAAACGTTGGTGAGCCACAAGTTGCCTTCCGTGAGACCATCCGTGGTGTCGCTGAAGCACAAGGTAAGCACGCCAAGCAATCAGGTGGTCGCGGTCAGTACGGTGACGTTTGGATCCGTTTCGAGCCGACCGAATCTGGTGAAGGCTTCGAATTCGCTGATGAGATTAAGGGTGGTGTGGTTCCGCAAGAGTACCGCAAGCCAGTCGAAAAGGGTATTCATGACACATTGGAGGGCGGTGTTATCGCTGGTTATCCAATGATCGGTGTCAAAGCAACCCTGTACGACGGAAGCTACCACGATGTTGACTCGAGCGAACTTGCCTTTAACCTCGCCGGTGTTTTGGCGGTTAAAGCCGGTATTCCAAAGGCGAAGCCAGTGATTCTCGAGCCTGTGATGAAAGTCGAAGTGTCAACTCCTGAAGACTTCATGGGTGACATCATCGGCGACCTTAACTCGCGCCGTGGCCGTATCGACGCCATGGAAGACATTCCTGGTGGCGCCAAGTTGGTCCGTGCCTTTGTGCCGCTAGCAAACCTCTTTGGTTACACGAACGACATCCGTTCGATGAGCCAAGGACGCGCTGCTTCAACCATGGAGCTGGCCCAGTACGAAGAAGTACCACCAAACGTTGCTCAAGAAATCATCGAGAGCCGAACGAACAAGTAGCTACTACTTTCGAAAGAAAAATCGCCTCAATTTGGGGCGATTTTTTGTTGGATAAGACCAAGTTAATTCTTTATCGATACGCTAGGAATATGAGTATACAAGTGAACCTGAAGCCACGAGAAAAGTTGCAAAAGTATTCAACACGTTTATTGTCAGACCACGAGCTGCTCCAAGTTATTATTGGCAGCGGATTTTACTATGCTGATGTTAAGGTACTCGCCAGAAAGGTGCTGAAAGCATTTAGACAAACTCCGAAGCCAGATATTAGTGAGTCAACACGTATTAAAGGCGTGGGGGTTGCAGTTGCGGCAAAGTTACTCGCTGCTCATGAATTAGGGGTTCGTCTGGCGCAAGC
>JAUIDL010000008.1 GCA_030428585.1 bacterium
AGCTTGAGCAAGAAATGTATTCGATGGCAGGCTATGAATTTAACATCGGTAGCCCTGCCCAACTTTCAGAAGTGTTATTTACCAAACTACAACTCCCAACGACGGGTATTAAAAAAGGCAAGACTGTCTACAGTACCGGCCAAGCCGAGCTCGATAAGCTTCGTGGCCAACATCCAATTATTGAACTGATCGAGCAGACCAGGGAGCTGGCAAAGCTCAAGAATACCTATACCGATGCGTTGCCAAAGCTCGCTGATGAACACAATCGATTACACACCACGTTTAACCAGGATGTTGCGGCGACAGGACGACTGAGCAGCACCAGTCCGAACCTGCAGAACATTCCTATCAGGACTGATTTAGGCAAGAAGATTCGTGATGCCTTTATCGCTGATGGTGACAAGGTGCTGGTTAGCGCTGATTACTCGCAGTTCGAATTACGTTTGGCGGCAGTGCTGGCTGGTGATGAGAAGCTGATTAACGATTTTAACGGCAACGTCGATATTCACACCAAGACCGCGAGCGAAGTCTACGGCATTCCAATGGACGATGTCACCAAGAACCAGCGTCGTGACGCCAAGGTAATTAATTTCGGCGTCCTGTACGGTATGAGCCCACATGGCTTAGCGGCGAACACGGGTATGACATTTACGCAGGCACGCGATTTCATTGATCAGTATTTTGAACTTCGTGCGCCGATCCGAAAGTTTATTGACGACACGCTCGATAACGCCCGCAAGGAAGGCTACGTTGCAACTTATTACGGCCGCCGTCGTCCAACCCCAGACATTCACAGTAGCAACTACATGGTCCGCAGCGCTGCGGAACGGGCCGCTGCTAATATGCCAATTCAGGGCACCGAGGCTGATCTGATGAAACGCGCCATGCTGGCGGTTGATGAAAAACTGGGTGACCTGGGAGATCAAGTGCTACAGATTCACGATAGTATTTTGGTCGAATGTCCGGAAGAAAACGCCGATCAGGTAGCGAGTATTCTACAGGAGGTTATGGAATCGGTTGCACCCGAACTCGCCATCGCTCTCAAGGTCGATGTCACCACGGGCAAGACGTGGGGCGAGCTGTGATAAAGGCCGTTATCTTTGACTGTTTTGGGGTACTCGTCGACGTCATTTCAAACCGCCAATACGATGAAGTGATAAAGTATGTCGCGCATCTGCGTCGTCACTACAAAACTGCCATGGTTAGTAATGTGTCGGGGCGGGCGACCCTTGATCGATTATTTGATGACGGACAACTCGATGAACTATTCGATCTTGTCGTGCCGTCAGGGGATGTTGGCTACGAAAAACCTCAAGCCGAGATTTTTCAACTGACCGCCGAAAAATTGGGAGTGAAGCCCAAGGAATGCTTATTTATTGATGATATCCAGCGATTTTGTGATGCCGCGGCCGACGTTGGGATGCAAACAGTGACATTTTACGATAGACACGCGTCGCTAGGTGACATCAAAAAAGCATTGGGAGAGACGAGTGCAGATCAGAATTAAGAAACTCAAACCAACCGCCGTATTACCCGAGTATCAAACTGAACAAGCTGCCGCGATGGACGTTCACGCGTGTATTGATGAGCCTATCACGCTGCGACCAATGGAGCGACGAGCGATTCCGTCGGGGCTCGCATTTGAAATGCCCGAAGGTACCGAAATGCAGGTTCGCGCACGCAGTGGCCTGAGCATTAAGCACGGCGTGACGATGGTGAATGGTGTAGGAACAATCGATGCCGACTATCGTGGTGAATTGGCTGCGCTGATGATCAACCTTGGACAGGAACCATTTACGATTGAACCAGGGATGCGTATTTGCCAGATTCTGATTGCAAGGTATGAGCCGGTGCAGTGGCAACAGGTCGATGAAATCAACGAGAGTGGTCGTGGTTCTGGCGGCTTTGGTAGCACCGGCATTGACAACAAAGCCTAAAACTACTAAGGTTATCTTATGGTAAGCTATCGCACGCAACGGGTTCTGCCGTACATTCTCGTCGTCCTTATTGTCATCATTGGTGTGGTGGCGCTGGTTTCCTTTGCTCGAGCTATCTTTTTCCCAAGCTCAGGCACGCCCGAAACCGTCGATGTGAGTCGCGAGGCACTACTCAATACCTCAATAGGTCATAGTGTCAGTATGACCGTCCGTGGTCCAATCGTCGCTGACGAAGAGTTTCACTCGTTCAACATCACGATTTCACCGACATCTCGTACACTGACAACGTATTCAGGCTACCTTGATCGTATCGTCGATCGAGTTCGGCTCGGCAATAACGTCGCCGCCTACGAACAATTTGTGTATGCGCTCGATCGGGCCAATCTCGCCAAAGGCACCGAGCCAGCCGGTCCGAAGAACGATGTACGGGGAATCTGCGCCACAGGCCGTCTCTATGAGTACGATATTTTAGAGGATAACCAATCCGTCAAATGGCTCTGGACTTCAACGTGCCGCGGTTCTCAAGGCTCATTGCAAGCCAGTGCCGATCAACTGGGTGAATTATTCTACAACCAGATTCCTGACGCAAACGACGTAATTCGCGAAATAGATTTGTAGCCGATGCCAGAATTACCAGAAGTCGAAACAGTTCGACGGGGTCTGGCCGGTTTAATTATTGGCAAAACGGTTTCGGCTGAAACCCATGATACTGAAAAAGGCTTTCCGAATGCACCTAGTGACGTCAAGAAGTTTTTGATTGGTGCGGAAATTACTGACATTCGGCGTCGTGCCAAAGTCTTGCTAATTGATTTGTCGACTAGCTATTCGTTAATGATTCATCTAAAAATGACGGGGCAACTGGTGTATGAGGATCCCCAGACGCGCTTTGGGGCAGGGCATCCGAATGATAGCCTGGTCGGCACATTACCAGATAAAAGCACGCGGGTGAGTCTGACCTTTACTGACGGAGCAAAACTGTACTTTAACGATCAACGGAAGTTTGGGTGGATGCGACTTTTGCCGACTATCGAAATTCCGAACATTAATTTTATGCAGAAGGTCGGACCTGAACCCCTCGAAGCAGACTTCACCGCTAAAGCCTTCGCTGAACGATTTACCCGCCGAGCTAAAAGTCCAATCAAAGCTGCCTTACTCGATCAAACAGTCGTTGCCGGCATCGGTAATATCTATGCCGATGAAGCACTGTGGGGTGCTCGGATTCATCCAAAAATGCTGGTCAAAGATTTGACACAGGCAGATTTCACTAACATCTACCGAGAAGTTCGCGCAGTGATGACCCTCGCTATCGAAAAAGGCGGCTCTTCAAACAGTACGTACGTTAACGCCGAAGGCAAGAAGGGGAGTTACATGGATTTTGCTCGTGTCTTTCGTCGTGATGGCTTGGCGTGTCCTCGTTGCGGGACGACGATCGAGAAATTACGCGTGGCCGGTCGTGGTACCCACATCTGTCCTGTCTGTCAGGTGGTATAATAACCACTGATGATTACCGTTTTGGCCGGAGAAAATAGTTTTGCGTTGCAACAGACACTCAGTGAACTGGTGGGGGCGTTTGACGGGCCGGTTGAACGGGTTGATGGCGCTAACCTCGAAGCTCATCGGCTGGCCGATTTGTTTACGGGCGTGTCACTCTTTGCACCGCGACAATTGGTGGTGATCCAGGATTTATCCCAAAACGCGGAACTGTGGTCGCAGTTGCCATCGTGGCTTGAACGGACAGGTGAGGATGCGTCAATTGTGCTCATTGAGCCGACATTGGACAAGCGAACGACCGTCTATAAAACCTTACAAAAAGCCGCAACGATTCAAACGCACCCGATGTGGACCGAAAAAGACCGTCCGACAGCAGTCGCGTGGGTGATAGACCAGGCAAAGCAAGCCGATGTCGCACTTGACCGAACGTTAGCAACCCGTGTGGTGGAACGGGCTGGTCTCGACCAATGGGCATTAGCGCAGGCGGTCGAAAAACTGGCACTGCTAGACGACATCACGCTTGAAACGATTGATGATACTATCGATGGCGACGAAATCGCCAACGTGTTCCAACTGCTGGACCTGGCACTCGATGGCAACCGAAAGAAGGTTAGCGACATGTTGAGCGTCCTCGAGCTGCAAGAAGATCCGTATCGTCTGTTCGGGTTGTTGTCAGGTCAGGTGATGCAGTTAGCGGCTGTTGCGACGGCGAAATCTGACGACACGCCAGCCAAGGATTTTGCGATTCCACCATTTGTTGTCTCGCGCCTACAGCGACATGCCAAGAAACTCGGTCGCTCGGGAGTTGCTGGGGTTGTGACGAAATTCGCGGCGGCCGATGCCGATCTAAAATCATCTCGCGGCACACCGTGGCTCGTCATAGAAAAAACTTTGCTTTCATTATAAAACCCCGCCGAGATAGCGGGGTTTTGTGATTAGCTTAGCAGACTTATTTCTTAGCAGCAGGTTTTTTGGCTGGAGCTTTTTTAGCAGCAGGTTTTTTGGCAGCGGCTGGTTTCGCAGTAGTAGTCTTTGGCTTCGCAGCGGTTGCTTTAGGAGCGGCCTTCTTTGCAGGCGCTAGTTTGACGCTAGCGTCTTTGGCAACCTTAGCAAGGTGAGCCTTGCGGCGGGCAGCGGTGTTTTTGTTCAACAAGTTTTTCTTGACGGCGGTGTCGATTTCGCTCTGGGCTTTCGCAAGCGTCGCCGCAGTTGGCTTCGCGATAAATGCTTTGGTCGCTTCTTTGACATCGCGCTTAATACCGACATTGCGGTCACGACGTTTAACGGTTTGTTTTGCGCGCTTGATAGCGGATTTGATGATTGGCATGAAGTTCCTTTACCTCTTTAACTGCTGTATCTAGTCAAAGGGTGATTATAGAGGAAAACCCGATAAAAGTAAAGGGGTGGAGCAAACCCGGCCCAGGTAATTGCCACAAGCGGGATGTCGGTATATAATTTAACCCATGAATCGGGTCAAGCAGCTGCAGCATGCTTTAAAAACGGATGAAACCGCTGGTTTTACTATCGTCGAACTCGCTGTAGTGATTGTAGTTATTGCTATTCTGGCTGCACTGACGATTGTTGGCTATAACGGTATTACCATTCGAGCGAACGAGGCGAGTGCACAGCTAGACGCGCGACAGGTTGCGCAAACTCTGACGACACGAAAAGACACCGACGGCTTTTTCCCAGCAAACTGTGTTGATACAGACATCCAAGTCAGTGCCGAGAATACCCTCGACTGTAATATTGCTGCTGATGGCAATAATTTTTGTGTTCAGATTTCGAACGGATCAATTTCGTATTATGCCACCAACGAAGACGCATCTCCAGTATCCGGTACCTGTAGTGGCATAATAGGCATCGCGCCTGGGGGAGATGTCACCGATGTCGACGCGGCCATTAACCATACCTGTGCTATTGCTGGGGGCAGAGCTTACTGTTGGGGCAATGGTGCTTCGGGAGAACTTGGCACTGGCTCAACATTAACAAGAGTGACACCAACAGCCGTCGATACATCCGGCGTTCTATCAGGAAAAACAATGAAATCGATCTCAACAGGCTGGTCGAATACATGCGCCGTTTCGACCGATAATAATATTTACTGTTGGGGATACGGACCAAATGGGTTGTTGGGTAATAATGGAACTGCTTCTAGTTCTATACCAGTTGCTGTCGACATGACCGCCTTTGGCGGGCGAGAGATCGACGATGTACAGGTTGCGACATGGGATGTCTGTGCGCTGGCCGAAGGTGATGTCTTTTGCTGGGGCCAGAACTCAAACTTCGGTATTGCCTCGCCA
Source organism: bacterium (assembly GCA_030428585.1). Lineage (GTDB taxonomy): Bacteria > Patescibacteriota > Saccharimonadia > Saccharimonadales > Saccharimonadaceae > Microsaccharimonas. The sequence goes on from JAUIDL010000008.1 coordinate 5,732, forward strand.
CCATCACAATCATTGGTGCCAATCAAGGTCAGTGATTCAGGTGATATGGCCGGTAAAGTTGTCACACAGATTGCCATGGACGGCTACTGGGGGCCAAACTGTTGGTTAACGACCGAAAATCAGATGTACTGCTTTGGCTATAACGGAACCGGTGGCGTTGGTAATGGAACCACGACGTCGCCAGTATGGACACCACAGGCGGTTGATCAAACTGGCGTGCTTGCGGGCAAGACTATTACTGATATGAGTACGTATGAATATGCCACCTGTGCAGTGGCGAGCGGAGAGGCCTTTTGTTGGGGTGGAAACGGTAATGGACAGATTGGTGACGGGACCACTGTCGACAAGCTGTACCCAACCGCCACAGATACCTCCGGCGTCCTGAACGGAAAAACGGTGACCAGAATCGTGTCCGGTGACTACCACACCTGTGCGATTGCTGATGAAGAATTGTACTGTTGGGGTGATAACGCCTGGGGACAACTCGGTAACAACTCGACGACCGATGTGTATTCTCCAATCAAAATAAATACTCCAGGTAATCTGGCAAACATTACTGTCGATGATATCGCCACAGGATACGGCCACCTTTGTGCTATTGGTCAAGGTCTCCTTTATTGCTGGGGATCGAACAGCATCGGACAGATAGGCAATGGGTCTGCTGCTGATGCGCGTGAGCCTGTCCTGATTTCCATGCCAAGCTCGTAGACACTTTTGTTGACGTTATCAAAAAGGTTATGGTATAGTTAAGCCAAACCATCCAAAAATAAAAAAACCACCCAAAAAATGGACGATATCAAAGCCAAACAACAGATTATCGACAAGATAAAAGACGCCACCAACATCTTGGTGACGGTTTCTGATAATCCAACGGTTGACGCCCTCTCGGCGGCGATTGGGTTGACGTTGTTAATCGACAAAATGGACAAGCATAGCACCGCTATCTTTAGTGGCGTTGTCCCTCCGGCGATTGCTTTTTTGGAACCAGAAAAGATTTTGGATGACACGACTGACAGCTTACGCGATTTTATTATCGCGCTCGACAAGGAAAAAGCCGACCACCTGCGCTATAAGCTAGAGGGTGATTCGGTCAAAATCTTTATTACTCCGTATAAAACCGCCATTAGCAGTGACGACCTGCAGTTTAGCCAAGGCGATTACAATGTTGAATTGGTCATTGCGCTCGGCGTCGATAATCAAGATCACCTCGATAAAGCACTCGAGGCACACGGCAAGATCTTGCATGACGCTACCGTCGCGACGATTACCGCAGGCACTGATACGAGTGACCTTGGCGGTATTGATTGGCATGATGATAAAGCCAGTAGCCTCAGTGAAATGGCGACCGGTATTGCCGAGGCGATGAAAGGGGAGAAGGGGAAATCACTCCTCGACTCACAAATTGCGACCGCTTTACTCACTGGTATCGTTGCGCAAACCGAACGCTTTAGTAACCGCAATACTAGTCCAAAATCCATGACCGCTGCCTCGAATCTGATGGCGGCTGGAGCCGACCAACAACTGATTGCTTCAAAGCTCGAAGGCAGTTACGACTCTTCTCAGGTGAATGAGCTCGACCAGCCGACACAGGAAGATTCCAAAGTGCTCGATGACGGCACGCTCAAAATCAATAACGATTCACGCAGTTCTGATACATTCAAGCCAAGTTCAGACCAATCGTTACAGGATAGTCTCAACGCTGAACATCCTGTCGAAACCTTAGAAGAGATGGACCGTCGAGTAAAGCAGGCTGAACAAGCCGAAGCCGCTGACGCGGCTGAATCAGCACTGGACCAAGTCGCAACTCCGCCGCAACCTGAAGCACCAGCTGTTCCACTACCGGAACCAACGCCAATCGTGACTGAACCAGTTATTGAACCAGCGCAACCCGAGCAGCCTTTAACATTGCCCTCGATGAACCCTGATATTCAACCAGGTAACTCAACAATGGATGCTGTACCTGAGCCAACCTTGGGGGGAACGCTGAACGCTACCACCGAACAGGCGGCTGAGGATGCTCGCCGCGAAGCACTTGCTTCACAAAATCACACAATTCTCAGTCATGCCTATATGCAAGGTGGCGAACAGTCGCCAAACGATATGCTGATGGCACCGAACGAAGGTGGTAATGACGCAGGAGGCTACATTCTAACAGGTGAGGGTGGACCACATTTGCAGCCACCAGAACCAGCACCAAATCCATTAGCACCACCGCCAGCCAATGATTTTGGCTTGCCAATGCCTCCACCAGTACCAGACTTTTCTCAGGCGCAACCTGGGCTCGAGCCACCGCTGCCCGTTGCACCGCAAGCGACTGGACCGTATGCGCCCCTTGGTCCACAACCAGAACGTCTCGGCGACATTTTAGAAGAGCCAGCCGTACCGTCGGCACCAGCGCCGCAAGAAGCTAGCGAATTCAATCCATTTGATGCACCGGCTCCAGCAGCCGCCCCAGCTCCGCAACCATTACCACCAGAACAGCAGCAACCAACTGGTCCGTATGCGCCACCACCTGCGGAACCAGGTCAGTTCAAGATTCCAGGCCAATAACACAGCGCCAAACTACGCTATACTGTCTTCTATGAACGAAGACAGTATTATTTTGGTTGATAAACCAGCCGGCATGACTAGTTTTGGTGTGGTTGCTCGCATCAGACGTCGTCTGAGCCAACAGTTGGGTAAGAAAGCCAAAGTAGGCCACACGGGCACGCTCGACCCGTTTGCGACCGGTCTGATGATGATTGTGACAGGCAAGGAATGCCGCAACGCGATGCAGTACAGCAAGCTCGACAAAGTTTACGAAGCGACAATCGAACTAGGTAAGACGAGCTCGACCGGTGATCCAGAGGGTGAGCTGAGCGATGTGTCGGCCAATCAGCCGACTCAAGAGCAACTCCAGACTGTTCTCGATGGATTTATCGGTGAGATTCAGCAACGGCCGCCAGCTTTTAGCGCTATCAAGGTAAACGGCCAGCGCGCTTACAAACTCGCCCGGGCAGGACAAACGGTGGAGATACCACTGCGAACCATTACGATTCATTCACTTGAACTGATTGATTATTCGTACCCCGATGTCCGCATTCGCGTCCATGTTAGTAGCGGGACATATATTCGAACTTTAGCTGAAGATATTGGCGCGAAGCTCGAAACCGGCGCGTACTGTCGTGAACTGCGTCGGACAAAAGTGGGGCAGTGGAACGTCGAAGACGCGACGGTCACGCCACTTGAACTGACTGACTAAGACGGCTGTGAGCGGTCTTTTGGTGGAACCGGCTGCTTGCCAAGCATGTCAGAGAGACGAACATCGATAGCTCGAGCAGGCGCGAGGCGGTCTGACATGCTCGCTGCTAATGTATCGTCGTGCAAAGCAATTTGCATTGCTTCGTGGAGTTTTTCCAATGTCTTTAGGTCGTCGGTATTTGTTGGCGTCATCTTGCTCAGCTTGATGATATCGTCAATCGAGTTCCCGAAGGCTTCAAATGCACCAGCTTTAACACTACCCATGCTATCGGCAGGAGTATTGCTAAAGCTTTCGATTTTACCTCGAGCAAGATCTCGGTCGTAAATTTCTTTCGTCTTTTTAGCATTTTCTCCATACCGTGCAGGATCTTTCTTGGCCATTTGTAGATACTTCTGTAAGCTTAGGTCTGGATTTGCCTGCCAGTGGAAACCACCCTTCGCCTTCATTGTATTAACATTGCGTGAAACAACACGGTCAACGATTGATTGGTCAATGTGCATACTACCGCGACCAAACTCAATTGAGTTGACCTGACCATCTTGCGCCAGTAATTCCATCGCTGCTTCGACTTGATCCTGTGTGAGAGAGTTTCGCTCTGCTGCCTTGTCACTGTTAGCGAGTGCAAGCAGTTTCTTGGCAAAGTCTACTGTTTGCTCGCCCCGCGCAGTTGCCTGGTCGCCAATCAAGCTAATGTTGTTCTCTAATGCCTCTTTATTCAAACGTGTCAGGGTAGCGGCAGCCGATGCTTGGGCGCGGGTAATACCAATCTGACCCTGGACACCACCAGCAGTGCGCAGTAAGGCTTGGCTCGCGATGTATTCGGCGCGGTTACTGCCGTCTTCTTTGAGCTCAACATTAAATGCTTCGGCAATTTTCTTCTGTAACTCGCCATCGGCGGCTTGGCCACGGCGGTCTTGGGCGGCTTTTTGTTGTGCCAAGCGCTGAGCTTGAGCGGCCAAGGCACTGATCTCGACATTGCCACGCATGCCAACCGGGACGTTACCAGACTTCATTTCACTTAATGCGTTATCCAGATTGAGTTTGGCGTTCGCTTCATCTTCGGTCATTGCTTCGGCGCGACGGGCATGGGCAAAGCGATCGGGGTTCGCCGTAACTCGTTGGTGTAGATCCCGCTCGAGCCGTTTCTCGGCAATCGTGTGGTCGGTATTAACGTCATGGGCACGGTCATGGGCACGACGTGCTTGAGGAGTGGCGAGGTAGCGTGCTTCATTAGCCTTTTCAGCGTTGTCAGTCCGTTGCTTGACGTATTTGTTACCTGTGTCAAACCGCTGGCCAATACGACGGAATGGGTTAAGGCGCGCGGCACCTTTCGTCTTTTCCAGCGATTCCATGCGGCGCATCTTGGCACGATCGTTTGCCCAGTGTTTGCTGCGATCCAATACGCCTTTGCGAGGGTCGTTGAGTAGTCCTGCGATACGCCCCAAGATACCACCACTCAACTTCAAAATTAAGGGAGTGATAACCAGTGGTGCGATCTGTACCGCCATACCAAACAGCATCATGACAATGTTATTTGCGTTTTGGATGATGATACCTCCAGCCAGTTGCGACCCTCCAAACACCAAGGCGAAGGCAGGGAAGAAGATTAGCATGTTCATAAACAGGTCACGCCATTTATCAAACCACTTTTCGGTATTTGGCAGCAGATTTGCGACAAACGCCAGCGGTGAGATGACAATCAGGATAACGATAATCGCTTGACGAGCCGCCAAGATGAGCAGAACGAAGATAACGGTCAAGACCAGGCCAATCAACAGAGGAACGAGCATGTAGAGCGCCACGCCCAGGTCACCGACTGTCGCGACACTTCCGGCGATGACTCCAGCAGTCACTGCGCCACCAGACAGAATCAGCCCGGTAATGTTCGACCAGGTTGTCGTGTCATCGGTCCAGGTTTCTCCAGTGATTGCGAACGTATCTTGTCGGATGCGGATTAATATTTCTTGCAGTGAGAATCCGGCAATGTTCGACAGGTCAACTGCGATTGCCGTGATGTAAAACGAAAGGTTGACCAGGATTGCGGTGATAAAGAGTCGTGGCAGTAGCTTTTTGATGCCGTAGTTGTTGATACCGATACCGGTCACCTGCGAGTAGATGATAATCAGTGCCATGATAATAAACGCCACGTTGGCGATATTGAGCATGACTGACCATGAAACATAGAGGGGGCTAGAGGTGTCATTAACGGGAATTGGTTGGACAGCGACAAACCCAGCAATCATGATGAATAGGCTATCCATTGCGTCCGCCAAGAAGACGGTGATAGGACAAACGAACCAGCCGATACCTTCAACTGAACACGATGAATAGGAGCTTTCGGCTCCTTGTATAGTGACGGTTATCGACTGACTGTTTTGTGGATTCGAAAAGACATCGTCGTCCGAGTAGTCGTACTCGACGTAGGTTGCGGTCGTCTCTGTTGGAGGACTGGTACCAGGGGCAAAATAAATGACGTAGGCTTTTCGTGCTCCGGTGTTCTGGTCGATGACTTCGGTCGAGATGTAGACTTGACTGCCAACAGGCAGACCGTGACTGTCGCCCTCGACGGCTTGGCCGAGAGGGAAGTACTGACGCGTATCGTAGATGATGCTTTCGCCCTTCCAGCTGGCGTCGGCTGCGTTGGCCGGTGTACTAGCGATTGTTGCCCACAGCAAGACTGTCGAAATAACAGCCAGGACAAAAATAAGAATGCTTCGTACGGAGTACCCTCCGAGCGAAGTGGACCACACGCGTTCCATATCCCTATTATCATAGCATTTAACAGATTAAAAGTCAATAAAATGGTCTGTTTAGTTTTTTAAAAAAATGCTATCGAGAAGACTCGACTTTAACCCTTGAAACATGGGGAAAACTCTGCTACAATACACATTCGATGATTACAACAGAAAACAAGGCGAAGGCCATCAGCCTGACCCAGACTCACAAGAACGACGTCGGTAGCCCACAAGCCCAAGCGTCTGTTTTGACGTCTCGTATCAAAGAGATCACCGAGCATCTCAAGACGAACAAACAAGACCACATGGCTCGCCGTGGACTGATCCAAATGGTATCAAAGCGCAAAAAGCTTCTGAAATACCTCGAAGCCAAAGACTTCGAAGCCTACAAGGCCACTGTCGCAAAACTCGGACTCCGCAAATAACAGCGGGGTTCTTTTTTTGTTGAAAATTCTGCCGTCCTCATCTGTTATAATAAGAACAGCCCACCGCGCGTGATAAGTGCTGGATACCGCGACTCATAACCACAATCAAGAGTCTCGATACCCGTTACTTACCTCGCCACAAGATAACAAGGTGAGCAGAACAAGGAGGCCTATGGGAGTCATTAACCCCTATGGAAAAGAGATTATTAAGGTCACGACCGAATTTGAAGGTCGGCCCCTGACTCTCGAAGTAAACCGCGTTGGATTTCGTACCACCGCCAGTGTATTAGTCACGTACGGCGACACCGTCGTTTTGGGAACCGCTATGGTTGGTTCTCGTCCGGTTGTGCTGGATTATTTCCCGCTCTCAATCGACTATGAAGAAAAATTTTATGCAGCTGGAAAGATCAGTGGCAGCCGCTTTATCAAGCGTGAGGGTCGCCCAAGCGACGAAGCGATTCTGATCGGGCGTCTGATTGACCGTCCAATTCGCCCACTGTTTCCAAAGGGCTACCGCCAAGAGGTGCAGGTGGTTTCAAGCGTCCTCAGTATGGACCCAACCTTCCGCCCTGACGCAGTTGCGATGATTGCTGCCTCAGCTGCCTTGACGCTGACCGGCACGCCATTCGATGGTCCGGTTGCAGGTCTGCGCATTGGTCGCGTCAACGGCGAATTCAAAGCCTTCCTCAGTCCTGAAGAGCGTGAAACCAGTGACCTGGATTTGGTCGTGGCTGGTATCGAGCGCGGTATTACCATGGTCGAAGCTGGTGCTGAACAAGTACCCGAAGAGGTCATCGCCGACGCACTCGCGTGGGCATTCGAACACTACCAACCAGCCATCGCCTTGCAACGCGAATTGGCCGAGAAAATCAAACCAGAAGCTCAAGAATACAGCCTAGTTCTACCAAACGAAGATTTCCAAAAAGAAGTTGACGCATGGGTCGAGGGTAAGCTTGGCGAAGGCCTTCGCAAGCCATACCCAGAGCGCAACGAGCTAATCAACCAACTCCGCTGGGACTTCCACGAAGCAATGACCGAAAAAGTCGGCGAAGAAGAATATCCTGCCCTGCGTGATGAATATGACGAAGCCTTTACCAGCGCCGTTCACAAAGACGTCCGTAAGGGTATCATCGAAGACAAAATCCGCCCAGATGGCCGCGCTTTTGACGAAATCCGTCCACTATCGAGCGAAGTCGGTGTCTTGCCACGAACACACGGATCAGCCATCTTTACCCGTGGAGTAACCCAAGGTCTCAACATCGTTACCTTAGCACCACTCAGCTACGCTCAGTTGGTCGACACCATGGAAGTCAACGACGGTGAACGGCGCTACATGCACCACTACAATGCGCCGGGATATACTGTTGGTGAAGTCCGCCGTCTCGGCAGCCCTGGTCGCCGCGAGATTGGTCACGGCTACTTGGCTGAACGCGCCTTAATCCCTGTCATGCCGACGGAAGAAGAATTCCCATACGCCGTCCGTAGCGTCACCGAAATCATGAGCCAAAACGGTTCAACCTCGATGGCAGCGACCTGTTCCAGTTGTCTGGCCTTGATGGACGCCGGTGTGCCAATCAAGAGTCCGGTCAGCGGTATCGCCATGGGTCTGATTATGGACGGCGACACACCGCACATTCTGTCTGACATCGCCGATGCCGAAGACTTTGCTGGCGATATGGACTTCAAGTCCGCTGGTACCGCCAACGGTATCACGGCGCTCCAGATGGACATGAAGGTCCACGGTTTGCCAGTTGAAATCCTCCGTGAAGCCTTGTTGACCGCCAAAGAAGGTCGAGCGCACATTTTGCAGCACATGGTCGCGACGATTGCTGCGCCACGCGTCAGTCTTAGTCCATTCGCCCCACGCATCGAGAAGATCAAGATCAATCCAGACAAGATTGGTGCAGTCATCGGTAAGGGCGGGGAAGTCATTAACAAGATTACCGCTGAAACCGGTGCTGAAATCGACATTAAAGAAGACGGCTTGATTACCGTTGCCGCCGCTGACACTGCCAACATCGAAAAGGCATTGGCCTGGATCAAGAGCCTAACCGAAGAACCAGAAGTCGGCCGTATTTACGAAGGTACTGTCGTCAGCATCAAGGAATTCGGCGCATTCGTGAACATCTTGCCGGGCACTGATGGCATGGTCCACATTTCACAGCTCGACGACAAGCGCGTCGAAAAAGTTGAGGATGTCCTACACGAAGGTCAAGTCGTCAAGGTCAAGCTGACCGGCATCGACGAGCGCGGACGGTTGAGCCTGAGTCTCAAGGACGCGAAAAAGGAAGCATAGACCCCTGTAAGAGTATTGACTATTTTACGTATTTATGCTAAAATAGCATGTAAGCTCTTTACCATAGGCAAAAAGCGAGGAGGAAAGCGAGATAATCTCTCGCTCCTTGTTTTTTTGTCATCCAAACTCTAGCAAGACAACATGGAAGAAGGAGGTGGGCTGTATGCCCGCAACTGGAACGGAAGCGCGAGTCACGACTTTCGAAGAGGCGTGCGCGACTTTGGGCCTGATGCCCGGTGAGTCGTATTCGACCACGGCGGTTCGTCAAGCAGAGACGCTTAAGCGGCTGCCGCTCGAGCTGGTTATTGCGACGCTCAGTCGGGACACCGATCGGTACCTGGATCTTCTCAAGGTCCACGACCAGCTCGCCGCGGTCCACCAGGCTCGTGAACTGTTGCTCGACGGTTATCCCGAGAGTTTCCAGAACGGCACGATTGATGAAATCGTGGTGGAGGACGAGACGATCGAACGAGACGGCGTGACGATGACCGCCAGCTACTACTGGTCGTTCAGTCGACTGGTGGTGACTGCCGAGATTCACGACGTTGACGTGCCCAAGTTGACGGCGTTGCCGCTGACTCAGTATGGCTATGCCAGTGTGGTTCGCATTCTGTCGGAAGGCGAGTCGGTGCAGACACACCATGTCGTGACCTTCTCTCAGTTCAAGGAGATGTGGGAGGCACGCCAACGAGACAAGGCGCGTCGAGACGCTCGAGAGCTGCTTCAGCAGCGTATCAACGCGGCTCGACAGACCATTGCGAGTCTCAAGCGTGAAGGACTGCCAACCAAGCACCTGACCGATATGTTGACGAAGGCTGAACGACTGAGCTATGGCAACTATCGTCGTAACTGGTCGTCTCAGTCCTGCGATGATGCCCTGAAGGGTGTCGAACGGGCCATCGAAGCGGTTCGCCAGAACCCGATCGACAGCCTGGTCGACGCATTGATGCGTGGTGACGCTCATCAGATCCAGCAGTCCAACTACCAGACGATTCAGACGATCAACACCTGGTCTATCATGACCGGGGGCTGGCTCAAGGCAAACCCTTGGGTCCAGTACATCGACGAGGAGCGCCTGCGTGCGTTCTACCGAAAGCGGATCGAGCAGACGAACATCACCTCGCTCGAGCGGGCGCTGTTGCACCCCGGTGAGTTCCTGCTGGCACTCGAGGACTACTTCGTCGAAGAAATGATTGTCGAGGCTGGGAGGAACGAGGAGTTCGACATCGCTCAGCCGGTCATCGTCCTTCACGGCAACAAGGGTTACCAGGAATACCCGATGGATTTCGTCCTCACCGACGACGGTCCCGAGTGCCAGTTGACCATTCCGCTGTCGGTCTACGACAAGAACCCGTACGAGTACGGCAAGAACGAGCCGTACTTCTGGCAGCCGCATGGCATCGCTTGGCATTTGTTCCTGACGGTTCAGGGTCGAGTGGTCTGTCATGGACGACTCGACGTCATCGATACCAAGGTCAAGAAGTACAAGCGCAGCGTTCAGCGCAGCAAGAATGCGTCGAAGGTCGACGAGAACGGATTGACCCGCTTCGGCCCCAACCTCGGCACCACCCCGCCTCCGTGGCACGTCCGCGGTCGCTAGAGCAGTAAAGAGCTACCCCGCATCCACGTGATGCGGGGTAGTTTCTTTTCGGCGCTATAATAGAGCCATGCAACAAACCCACCTCGACCAACTCGCGACAGAAATTATCGAACAAAATATTTGCCCAGACCTCGCTGCCCAGGCAACGCAACTCGTGATGGGGTCGGGTAATCCAAACGCCAACATTCTTTTTATTGGTGAAGCGCCGGGAAAGAAAGAGGACGAGCAAGGTGTTCCTTTTATCGGTGCGGCAGGCAAATTCTTGGATACGATGCTGGCCGCCGCTGGCATGAATCGCGACGATGTGTACATTACAAATATTGTGAAGTATCGACCACCGAATAATCGGGATCCAAAACCAGCCGAGAAAGCGGCATTCTTGCCATTCTTACTCAAACAAATTGACATTATCCAGCCAAAAGTCATTATCACGCTCGGTCGACACAGTATGGAATACTTTTTGCCAGACCAAAAAATCGGGCACATTCACGGTCAACCACGACAGATTAAGCTTGGCGGAAAGGACTATACGATTATTCCACTTTTTCACCCGGCCGCCGCACTCTATAACGGTTCACTCAGACAAACTTTACTCGATGATTTTGTCAGCGTAACAGAGAGCATAAATTGACAAAAACGTAAAAATTTGCTATAATATAGTCATACGACGTAACTGAGCAAACGCCTCGGTTTTTGACCCATAGAGAGGGGAGTCGTGGTATGACCGATACACAGGCGTCAACGCAACCCGTGTCCGATGACCAGATCCGCCAGACCTGTCTGGCAGTGTTGGAGCACATGGGCTACGTCGCGGACGATCCCAAGTGGGTCGCCCAGCTCGTCAACAACGTGCTGCGGTACCTGCAGCGCAAGCCTGTCAAGGACACCTTCTCGGGTGAGACCTGGCGGTACGACTGGCGCGATTCGTTGCGAATCGAGATCATCTGCGAGACCATCGCGCAGCAGTTCATCGACGTCGTCAACCATGGTCGTCTGATGGATCTGCAAATCCGTGCGATGATTGTTAGCCAGCATCATGCGCACCAGGCATCCGCTGCCACCTAGCCACCCCAACCACGGGGCTCCCGGATTTATTCCGGCGAGCCCCGCAGGTGGGGCGGTGTTCAATTTTTCCCGATTAAAATAGCCCAGCATCAGCTGGGCATTCTTGTTGGCGCAGGGGAGGGGGTGTCATGCCCCCTCCCGCTACTCGTCTGTCGAAGGTGGTTCGGGTGGCTTGTGTCGCCAGTTTCGTACTAGGACGATGAACTCGATGACCGCGCGCTGACCTTTCTCGAACATCATGGTGATGGCGAAGAAGAGGGTAATCCCAATGATGCAGGCGATACCCCAGATGACAGATAGGTAATACACCGCAATGACCCACATAGGAGTCGCTTGATCGATGCCGTTCATTGCAACTCCTTTCGAAGGTTCGTCTCAACAAGAGGTATTGACAGTATAGATCATTAATGCTATTATTACAACAACTACCGTGGCGTCGCCTTGTCGCTCGCCGAACTCTCTGCTACAATAAGAGCACTTGTTCATAGGGATTCTTGTAACTAAAAACCGACTAATCCCTCACTTGTACGGTAATCAACACGATTTAATTCTTAATAAGGAGAATAAACACACATGGGTCAACGCAGACTTGCTACCCCGCAGGCCGACGATTCGTCGAAAGCGCCTCGAAATAACAAACAACATGGTGGGAACAACAATAACAACCGCCAAAATCAAAACCAAAAACCGCAGCAGAACAACACTGTTCTGGCGAACACGCAGACCCGCCGTGGGGAAGTCTTCCGCGCGCAGCGTCGAACCAGCGAAGGCGTGAACCTCCGCGCCAGCCAACACATCATTAACGTGCCGGTTAACAAATCAGTCTACAACGGCTACGATGGTCGCCAGTTTAGTTTGGCTGATCAAAAGAAAATGCCCCGCAACAACGGGCCGAAGCTCAAGATTATTCCAATCGGTGGTGTGGGTGAAATGGGTATTGGCAAGAACATGAATGCCATCGAGTACGACAACGAAATCATCATTGTCGACATGGGCTTCTTGTTCCCAGGCCCTGATTATCCTGGTATCAATTACATCGTGCCGGACATTACCTATCTGTTGGAAAACAAGCACAAGATTCGCGGCATCGTCTTTACCCACGGTCACCTTGACCACATTGGGGCAGTCCGTCACTTGTTGCACCAACTACCAGCACCAGTCTACGGTTCGAAATTTACCTTGGCTATGGTGCAAAAGAACATGGAAGAAGCCGATACTGATTATCAGCCTGAT
>JAUIDL010000071.1 GCA_030428585.1 bacterium
CCAACAAAGCCAAAAAAGCTGCTGCCAACAAGGCAAAAAAGGCCGAAGACAAGTAATCCGACCGCCACACGTAAATACACATCGCCCACGCGGTGTGTTTTTGTTATAATTGATACAACAAAAGGATAAGCGTCATGGCAGTACCGATTCAAGGATCAACCACTCACCACCCCGAAGTGAGACTGCGCGTCATCAAAATGATGATCGTCGCCCCTGTTACGCTGATGCTTGGTGGCATCGCCGTACACTTTAGCTTCCTGGTCTTCGCCGCAGCCTATGACGCCATCAACGACACGACCGTCTCGGTCTTCCTTCAAGAACACACCCCGCAAATCATCCTGACCTCGCTAGGTATCGGCTTCGTCGTCTGGGTGCCAGCCATGTTCTTGGCTATTGTCGTCGACCGCGTCCTGCACCGCTATCGCCGCTAAAGACATAACAGAGGTAATCTGCTATAATTAGCCTCGATATGCCAAAGATTGCCCTGAATCTGACCGAGCTGAACGCCGAGAAAACCGATCTCGACGCTTTTTTGGCTCGCCCCGACGCCTACGCCGACCCTGAATTTTCGAAAAAGAACAAACGTCTGATTGAACTGCAGACGATCATCGAAAAAGCCGAGCTACGCGAAACCCTTGAGAACCAATTAGCTGAAGCCAAAGAACTATCGGGCGGAGGCGACGAACTAGCCGAACTCGCCAAGGTTGAGGTTCAAGACACCACGGAGCAACTCGAAAAACTCGAAGAAGAATTATTCGCCATGCTGGCACCAAAAGACCCGAACGACGACAAAAACGTCATCGTCGAAATCCGCGCCGGCGCTGGTGGTGACGAAGCCAGCCTGTTCGCCGCCGAACTCTACCGTATGTACCTGCGCTACTGCGAAACCCATAGCCTGAAAACTGAATTACTCAGCGAAAGCGCCAACGACACTGGTGGCTACAAAGAAGTCGTCTTTAAAGTCAGCGGCGACGCCCCGTACTCACAACTGAAATTCGAATCCGGCGTCCACCGCGTCCAACGCGTCCCCGCCACCGAATCACAAGGCCGCATCCACACCAGCACCGTCACCGTCGCGGTTCTGCCTGAAGCCGAAGAGGCTGACATCGACATCAACCCCGCCGACCTACGCATCGACATCTACCGTGCCAGTGGCCACGGTGGTCAGTCGGTCAACACCACCGACAGCGCCGTCCGCATCACCCACGTACCAACCGGCATGGTTGTCACCAACCAAGACGAAAAGTCCCAGCTAAAGAACAAAGAAAAAGCCATGGGCGTCCTACGCGCTCGACTGTTGCAGCAAAAAATCGACGAAGAAAATGCTCGCGCGGCCAGCGAACGCCGTAGTTTGATTGGCTCTGGTGATCGTTCGGAAAAAATCCGTACCTATAACTTCCCGCAAGACCGTATCACCGACCACCGCATTAGCTACAGCCGCAGTAACATCCCAGCCGCTATGAACGGCTCAATCGACGATATTGTGGAGCATCTCCAGGCTTATGAACGAGAACTTGCTGCGGCGAACGCGGGCAATGAATCAGCTTAAGCGTCAGACTTACGCGCGACTTCTTCGGCCATCTCAATCATCAAGAGAACGTTCTGTAGCCCGTCCTCATCTCTTGTAACATCGTTTTTTTGATTTTTGACTGCGTCAGCATACTCAGCAAAATACACCCCTTGTGTTGCTTTTGTAATACTTGTGTCGCTTGTAATAATCAGTGCTCTATCGGCGCTACTCAGACTAAGTTGTAGTGTATATGAGGTAAAAACCCGCTCTGGATCTAGCGCCAATTCATCGGTTTCCCGGGCTCGGAGATACCTGATATGCGAACCGTCTTTAAGCGTCACTTCCGCCTGCTCACATACCCCAGTACCCTTATAAAGCGGTGGTTCGTTGTATTCAGGACGATACGGTTTTGTATCAAACTCTTCTGGATGATCGATCAGGCCGTCGACAAACGCACCGGTTTGCTTGGAGAGCTCTTTTCTGAGCTGCTCAACTGAAGATACTTCAGCTTTTTCTGGTGAATCGTTGTCGGTTGTGGTGTCGGATTTGAGTGTATTCATAGGGGTGGAATGTTGTGTTTGTCTTCGTTATCTATTAAAATAAATATAGCATATTATGATAGAAAAGTCAACTATAACCATAAGCGACTGGCTTAAAGATGCGACCATTGAACTCCAAAATGGCGGCATTCCTTCCGCCCGCCTTGACGCCGAGCTGATTTTGGCGCACACCCTGCGCGTCAGCCGTACTGCCCTGCACGCCCATGGTGACGACGCACTCGACGACCGCCAAGATGAAATCGCCAGCGCTCGCTTGGCGCTGCGGCTCGACCGCGTACCGGTCGCCTACATTATTGGCCATAAAGAGTTTTATGGTCGCCGGTTCCACGTTACTAATGCCGTGCTCATCCCTCGACCTGAGTCAGAATCGTTGATTCAGCTATTGGACCAGGCCATCCCATCGAACCTCTCGCTACTACCCGAGGCGCCAAAACTGATTGACGTCGGAACTGGCAGTGGTATTTTGGGAATCACCGCCAAACTGACCTACCCTGAACTTGATGTCACCCTTAGCGACAGCAGTAAACACGCATTGAAGGTCGCCGAAAAGAATGCAGCCGAACATCACGCTGACGTCACACTCCTCCATAGTGATTTACTGGCAAATTACGCTTTCACCGCCGATATTATTATCGCCAACCTTCCGTATGTTTCGCCCGAGTGGGAACGCTCGCCCGAAACCGAACACGAACCAGCCAGTGCCTTGTTTGCGGCGAACGACGGCTTGGCCTTAATTTTCGAACTATTAATCCAAACTCAGGAGCACCTAAATAACGGTGGCCACCTGATTCTGGAAGCCGACCCGGAACAACACGCCGCTATTAAAAAAGAAGCCGCAGCGTACGGCTTGATTCACCAAGCGACCGACGGCTACGGCCTCCTCCTCCAAAAGATTAAATAGAAGTACCGACGCGGTTAAAGAAGACTAGCAGCACCACAATGATGCTAAGGGTAAATAACAGTGGCAAAATAATGTCACTAGAGCGAACTTTTTGATGGTGCATGAACGAATCGTAGGCCTTGTAAACGACAAAGC
>JAUIDL010000072.1 GCA_030428585.1 bacterium
CACCTCTGATTTGTTGGCTTCTGAAGTCTGGGCCATTTCCTTGTTCCAGAAATCGAGCACCGTCCGGTCGGTGACGTGTTTCAATTTCTCGTCCGTAAAGGATTGGTCGTTAAACACCTGTGGCACGTCGATAAAGGTCGAGCCCGTCTCGCGGTCAGACATAATAGTCATGGCAGCGTTACGGAACCAGTGCTCGTAGCGCGGACCGATGATACCGGTGTGGCCTGGGTCATATAGTTTATACAGCATGGCGATACTCTCTTGGATCAAGAAGTCGCGCTGGTCTTCGTTCTCGAATTCAAACAGGTTCAGCCCGACCGGCATCTCCATATCACCAGGACTAAAGTAGATCACATCTTCAACGCGCTCTTTTGGTACCATCCCGAGCAACTCTTCGGCCGAGTCACCGTGTGGATCAATAAAGGCGAAGCCCTTGCCGTCCATCATGTCTTGGTAGGCCAGGTTCTCGAGCAACTTCGACTTACCGGTACCAGTCTGACCAATAATATAGGTATGGCGGCGTCGGTCGTTATCGCCTAACCGAATTGGTTTGCGAATACCACGGAATTCGTTGTAGCCCAGCAAAAAGCCCTCGTCCAACACATGGGTTGGACCATCGACCTGCTTGGCTGCCTGCCGTTGCACCTGTGATGTCGGGATCGATTTTTGACTTGGTAAGTGGAACAACGTTGCCAGTTCAACCGTATTCAAGATGTTATTTGTGACCGACTGCGGGAAAAAGCGCAGCAAGTACGCAGTCACGAACTCATCAATATTTTTACTGATCGCAAATTTAAAGCCGTTATTCGAATTAGAGTCGAACAATGAAAATGACGAGACGACGTTATTGACTAAGGCCTGTGCCCGCGCTGACGTGTTTGATGAGGCCACCACCCGAACCAGGGTCTCGTAACCTGGGTAGCGGGTTTTATCTTCGATACCCTGGACGATACTTTGCTCGAGACTACTCAGCTGTTTATCCTCGGGTTTTGTTTCCTTTGTTTCTGGTGGACGCCACAGCGCTTCCATCAAGCCCCGGACATCGGCGCCAACATTAAAGCCTTTTTTGACACCTTTATCCTTTCTAATCTGTTCAGCGGTGCTAATCGCTACCTTTGACCACCCAGGTTGTGCGGGTCTTAGCATAATCTGAATTCCCACACCATCTTCTTTGCCCGCTCCCGACAACGCATTCAACAGCGCCCGACCGGCATCGCGTTTACTCTCTTGGTACGTCGCAATCGGATAGGCAAAGTCTTTCTTTAAGGTAAACTCACCGCCAATCGTCCCGCTCATCCGCCCAGCCGGGTTAAAGATGTTGCGTTCATCGACTTCTTCGAGGCGTGCCGATGGATACGCCGCCGACACCGCTTGCTGAATCACGTCAACCAACGAAATTGGCGCGACCACATAATAATGTATTAGGCCTTCATGGGCGACTAATTCAAATGATATATGTCGCTGACCATAAATTCGGCTCTTGAAACCCTTGGTAGCCGTGCTAGCGATGATGTTGTACATGACCTGCGCTTGCGACAAAGCTTCTTCGGTCACATCACGTTCGTCACGCCCTCCTCCTTCAATATCGTCACTGATTGGAGGAATATGAATGTAAAGTGGCACCATCTTGAGGCCACGCTCATAATTCTTGGCTTCACGCAGGACTTTGCGGTACTGATAAAAGACAATCCATAGGCCGCCTCCGATAATGAGGCTGATAATCAAGACTGTTATGAAAAAGCTGATCACCCCCGTTTACTCCCCTCTATGATGATTGCTTGCCTAGTTCTTTACCGTATCGTTTTTGTAAGTAATCTTTTTGCAATGTGTTGATACGTTTTGATCGCTCGTGGGGGTCGTCATGGGTCTCCGAAATAATTTGTTTGGCTTTATCGACCCATTCTTTCTCGATCAAGTCTTCGTCGGCGGCGACAACCGGATGATCGTTAGTCGTGGCAACTGGATCATCGGTAACGGCCGTTGTTGGCTCGGGTATCGCAACCGGCACGACCGGCTGAGATTGCGCTGCCGCGTCAGCCGCAGCGGCTTGCGCTTCAGCTCGTTGCTCATAGCGTTCGGCTGAAGATTGACGTTCAGGACGCGTTTCTGTCCCAGGCAAAACAGGCGCCCGCTCTGGCTGTTGTCCAGACGGGGTAGCCGGAAGTTGTTCAAGCCCTCCGTTTGATTGTGTGTTCTCGGGCTGCATATCTGTCATTATAGCACGCGCACCGACGATACTGGCTATGGTTTAGTAGATTCTTTTTGAGACGTAAAGACACCCAAGACTCACGAACACAACCACCAGAATAAATTCATAAATCCCCACTGCGCCGACTGATTGTAGACCGACCAACATAACAGGTGCCGCCGCTAAGACGGTTGAGAAATAGTAAGCCCGTCGAAAGGACATCACCTTTAGAGGCCGCCGCAGGTTCAGCCCAGCTGATGCGTAGACCATCACCCGACTGACACCATACAAAAAAAAGCTTATCAATCCTAAACAGGAAAGATAAGCCGACAAGAATAGCAAAAGAAGGCCAAATGGCCCGGCGGTTGCTGGCGT
The DNA here is from genome assembly GCA_030428585.1 of bacterium. GTDB lineage: Bacteria > Patescibacteriota > Saccharimonadia > Saccharimonadales > Saccharimonadaceae > Microsaccharimonas. The sequence goes on from JAUIDL010000072.1 coordinate 2,564, forward strand.
GGTTGTTGCCAGAATCGCCCCCATCACGCAGAGGCTGACGATGGTTATAAGTGCGAGTACCCTTTGTAGCATATGGTTACTATACTACAAAAGTATAAGAGAAATCACCCGATCCCTGATGAGAACTGGGTGGCCGAGCGATATGCCTTGATGTCGTGGTACCAGCATACGCCGCTTGTAAAATACTATTAGGCGTGTGGACCAGTGACAGCATACCGCTGCGGACCTTCTGACCGCTCCGAGAAAACTCGGGGCAACCGTGTGCTCGTAGATACCTTTCCTCAAGATACACCTAGTGGTTGCGTTATTTCCTCCTCCCGTGTCGGAAACAAGGTTTAACTAGGTGTATCGAATACTGAGTATCCAAACGCTTTTGGCGGAGCATCGGCAACGTAACTGGAATCAAAAAATGTGCGTGCATCGAACCGGATAGCCGGTGAGCATTGTGTATTCCGTTGGCGTTAACGTAGCCGAATTTCCGTCAAACGTGAGACTGCAAATGTGCGATACGTTCGATCAAATTGTTAAGGTATTTT
>JAUIDL010000073.1 GCA_030428585.1 bacterium
CCATCAAGGCAACAATCGTCCGTATCGAACGAACAAGGTCTGGCTTTTGCATTTACGGCACGTTCCGACCGACGCTCCGCGCGCCGCTCGGTCAACTCACACTGCACGTCAAAGACGCCGCCTACCGCCACGATGCCACGAGCATCGAAATGTACTGCGTCAATAGCGGTCGAGTAGTCATCCTGCGACCGAAGTCGTAGTCACCCAACCGAAAGGCACACAATGGAAAGCAAGGCCCCGATTAACACACGGCTGTTCGCCGACTTCATCGGCGGCGAGATCGTCGTCGAATGTCCGCCCCCGACCGGGATGATGGGCGGTATCATCTCGAGCATCTACTACAATGGCACGGTGGCGCACATCAATTTCACGCATGACGGTCGACTCGCGGGAACCTCAGTGGTTGTGCCGCATGGCGTCGACCTCTCGGCAACACAGCTGACGCTGTATACTGCCCAGGATGAGCAGAAGGCCGACCCCGACAAGGGCCTCAGGGTCACCAGCTCCACTGCCACCGGTATATCCGGTGGTGGTGGAGCTTTTTAAGTAAAAAATGATACATCACGACAACAAGTGCTGCGACCCCCCGCAGACCCTCTAGCTCACTAAATCTCTGCGACATTGCTAGTCAGTATTATAGCAAGCAATTATTTGATCGCTAAAACAATTGACTCAAGTCGGTCGGCTGTGTCCTCCCAGCGCGAGACTTCCAACGAGTCAATACCAAAGGCTTTGACCGGATAATCGTTGCCGCCTTGTTGCATCTTATCGCCGAAGAATAGGATATCCTCTTTTGACCAATCCATCAGGTGCATAATCTTTTCCATACCAAAGGCTTTGTCGATACCAGCCCGTGTCACATCGATTGACGTCGACCCACCGATACGAATTTCTAGATCAAGCAGTTCTGGTGCCGCTTTTGCTGCAATTTCGAGACGTTTCTTGCTGTCTGGATCCCAGACGATCTTGTCCTCTGTCGACGCCTCCTGACCAAGCGCGGCGTATGTCAACTGCGTTCCTCGATCCTCAATCACAATCCCGGCTGGGTTCTCTGGCCAATACCCCAACTCGCGCGCGACTTTTTCGAGGACACGATAAATACGCTCCTTCTCTTCATCAGTCAAACCCTCGGCGTACTGCCGCACCCATTCATCTCTGACCGCATCATAGCGGAAATACTGCGTTCCACAGGTTGGCATCAAATGGAGGCGCTCTAGCTGTCGGCCATCAAGGTGGAGACGACTAACGACCTGTTTTTGGAATTGCTCGTACCCGCCGCCAGAAATCACACAGACATCAAAGTGGTTTAACACTTCTCCTAATATTTCAGCCATACGATCACTGATTGGTGATTTCGTCACCGCTAATGTATCGTCAAGGTCAAATGCCAACAACTTTTTCATAATCAATTATTCCTCGTGCCCTAGTTCTTTGTTAATGCGTGATGATGAATCAAATTTAGAAGTGTCGCCAATACCAGACACCATCGTTATCCCTTTTTCGCGGCACAACGCTGCTTCTGGACCCGGCAACTCACCATCCCGAGAACGATCGTCGCCACCGTTACAAAAGATCAGTTCGTCGTCTGGATATTTATCAGCCACTAGTCGCAATGTTTCCGTGATAGGATAGCTCGGATCATCTTTATCAACCCCAATAATCACCTCGTCTACCACGCGTAGCGCCCCGACAAGACGCGCCCGGTTCTGTTCGTCGAGAATAATTTTACCTTTTTTAATAAACTGCTGATTGTCGTTGTTAACCAGAACAATCAAATAATCACTCATTTCTTTTGCGGCCTCAATAAGGTTGAGGTGCCCTCCGTGGAGCGGATTAAAAAATCCGCTAACAATAGTTCGTTTCATAGCCTTCTTATTATAACAACCGTGGCAATCCCGTATAATAAGAGCATGAATATTATCGTTACAGGTGGTGCGGGGTTCATCGGCTCGAACTTCGTGCATCACGTCTACCGCGAGCGTCCCGACTGGCATATCACTGTCCTTGACGCGCTGACCTATGCCGGCAATAGCAAAAACCTTGAAGGCCTCGACCCCGAACGCGTCACTTTTGTCCATGGCGACATTACCGAAGCCGAGCTCGTCGATTCACTCGTCAAAGACCATGACGCCGTCATTCACTATGCCGCCGAGTCACATAACGACAATTCACTCAGCAACCCGCGCCCGTTCCTCGACACCAACCTGATTGGTACCTTCACGATTCTTGAAGCAGTCCGTAAACACGGCAAACGTCTGCACCACGTTTCGACCGATGAAGTCTACGGTGATCTTGAGCTCGATGACCCGGCTCGCTTTACCGAGAAAACACCGTACAACCCATCCAGCCCTTACTCGGCGACCAAAGCTGGGTCCGACCATCTGGTTCGCGCATGGACGCGTAGCTTTGGTGTCCAAGCGACAATTAGTAACTGCTCGAATAACTACGGCCCTTACCAACACGTTGAAAAATTCATCCCACGACAGATTACCGAAGTTCTCGAAGGCCGACAACCAAAACTCTATGGTAAAGGCGAAAATGTCCGAGACTGGATTCACACCGAAGATCACAGCTCGGCCGTTCTAACGATTCTCGAAAAAGGCAAGATTGGTGAAACCTATCTGATTGGTGCTGACGGCGAAAAGGACAACAAGACGGTGATCGAAATGATCCTCACTGCCATGGGCAAGGACGCCAGCGACTACGAACATGTTGCCGACCGACCGGGTCACGATATGCGCTACGCTATCGATTCGACAAAACTCCGCAATGAGCTCGGCTGGCAGCCAGCCTATACTGATTTCGACGCCGGGCTCAAAGCCACCATCCAGTGGTACACCGATAACACTGACTGGTGGCAGCCACAAAAAGCTGAAACCGAGGCAAAATATGCCAAATAGCTCGACACCACAAGGTCAACCGATGACAGCCAAACACTGAGCGGTCTCTTGCTCTATCTAAATAAAATCTCATCGTAAGGAAAACTACCCATGATTGACTACAACGCCCCGCTCCAAAGCCACACGACTGACATACCCGGACTCATCTGGGTAGAAATTCCCGTTCGTGATGATGGCCGCGGCTGGT
>JAUIDL010000074.1 GCA_030428585.1 bacterium
TGCTTGCCATGACTCCTCCTCGGTGTCGACGGGCAATAGGGGTAGTGTACCAGCTTATGAGGATAGCGCAAGCACAGGCGGAATCGACGCTTAGATATGAAAGCACCCCCAGGCGAGGGCGCAATCACTCTCGAGCTTGGGGGTGTTAGTCACCCATGATCAGGGTGGCGAGCTGTCCGAAGGTCGTGCGATAAACGGTGAGGTAGCCATCATGTTCGATGTGCATGTCACGGAAAATGCACGAAATCGTGAGACTCCCTTGAAACCGCACAGAACGAGAACCCTCGAACGGAATCTCGTAACCTACGACGACAAAGTCACCACCAGTAAAGGACGAGGCTTGCAGAATGCTGACGATGCGTATCCGCAGATCTATTCCGTCTTGTTCTGTTTGCAACGTCCCACCTTCGAAGAGCTTGAGCTCCTCTAGGGTGAGCGGCTGAATCGGAACTCCCATCAGACCTCCTAGTGACCGCTAAGCAATCTGATGCTACGCAGTCGGTTGTCGCCGATGAGGAATAGGTCGGTGATGGCGTTTGTCGAGATTTTCGCATTGGCAACTCCCAGTCTGAGCGTCAGCTCACCGGTGAGTTCGGACCGCGACTGCTTGACGTCAGCGATACACGTCACCAGTAGGTCGTCTCCATCAACCCTTGTGGTCGTGATGGTGCCGACGTATTGCTGTCTCTGATTGTCAGTGCCGGTGAGATATCCTCCTGTGGAGTACCTCTTTGCGATGAGTTCGGCAACGTTGAGCTCAGGCATGGAATCTCCTTAGTGCTTCGGGGTCACCACGACCATCGGGCCGCGTTGAATCGGGGTGAAGATTAGGGTGCCGCTGACAATGCTGACAGAGTCTGCGTAGCAGGCGACTGAGTTCTCGGGTGTTCCGTCACTCGACGCATATTCGATCAGCACTGCTGATCGCTTCGGGTCGACGAAGGACTTGTCGTAAGGGGTCATCTTGGTGACGGTTCCCTGTACGTCTTCGATCGCGATGGATGCACCGCTGTACTTCGACAGCTCATCCTTTCGGATACAGGTTATCATGTTCGTGTCACCTCCATGGTGATAGGGTCGACAATGAATATATAGTACAACATTTTTGCAAAAAAATAAACCCTAGGATATGAGAACGCCCCGACTCACGCGGGACGTTCCCTTGGTGAGTCGGGGCGGGGTACTACGAGCCGTACACGACGTCGTCGATGTCGTACCGCTTCTTGTCCGATGGGTCTTGCTTCGCGATGATGACGCGATCTCCGTCCGTCGACGTGGTGACGACTCGGCTGTCTCCGCACCGCTGGATGCCGGCGAGGCGAACCTCGACAGTCGTCCTGGCCCCGTTGAACAGGTAGGTGATGGAACTCGTGTCGTGCGTGGTGCCGACACCGATGACTTCGATGTCACCGCTTGACATCTGCCTGCCGTTGTCGCCTTCGCAGACGACACCGCCCTTGAACCTCTGAAGTTCAGCGAGCGTGATATCCATTGGATCTCCCTAGATAGGATTCACTTGGTCGGACGACCAAGCGGGTACAGCTGTAGAACTCTTCCAATACCTAAAAGGTCAGAAGTGTTCATATTAAACCAAATAAAATAAATAATGTCAAACGGGGTGGGGGAGTTAGCGCCAGGCGTCGCTGATGATTTTGCGCATTTTGGTGGCGAATAGTCCTTTATCAAAGCGTTTGGCTTTGCGGTGGAGGGTGGCTGGCAAGAACTTCATGGTTTGGAATCTTTGGATGGCTTCAGTCAAACTTTCGACGGTCTGCTCGTCGAACAGTACCCCGCTCTCCCCGTCTTGGACGATGTCGAGGGCACCACCTTTGGCGTAGGCGATGACTGGGGTACCAGCGGCTAAGGCTTCCACTGCAGTGATACCGAAATCTTCCTCATTCGGGAATAATAAGGCCTCGGATTGTTGCGCCAGCGCCGTCAGATCATCGTCGCTGATGCGACCGGCGAACGTCACAGTTGGGCCAGCTAAATCTTTGAGGCGCTGAGTGTCGGGACCGGCACCCACAATAGTCAGTGGAACACCAAGCTCATTCGCGGCCTTAATTGCTAAATCAAAGCGCTTGTACGGGACGTGCCTGCCCCACATGACAAAGCCGTGGCGTTCGCCGGTTGGCGGTGGCGTAAACCGGTCAACATCGACAGGTGGATGCACGATGGTGCTGGAACGGCCGTAGTATTGTTTGATGCGCTGTTGGGTGACAGACGAGTTCGCGATCAGCAGATCGAGACCGTCGATTGATTCGAGGTCCAGCTTGCGCATTCGTTTCACCAACATCGGAATGAACGGTCGGATAAAGGGAGTCAGGGCGCCAAAGCTGAATTCACGACGGAACTCTTCGTAATGGCTCCAGTAATAGCGGATTGGCGTGTGGATGTAGGCGATATGGACTTGGTCTTTGCGGGTTTTGCGGACGCTCTTGGCTTCGGCGCTGCTGCTGCTGATGATGATGTCGAATTCGGATAAATCAAGCGCGCGGAAGGCTTTGGCGCGCAGTGTTGGCCATAAGACATGTTTGTAACGTAAAGAGCGAGGCAGATTATGCAGTGCTTCCACCACTAGCTCTGCCCCACCATCGGTTGTTAGCCAATCGTGGACGATGGCAATCTTGGGCGCCGGACGCGCTGGCATTAGCGGGCTCCTTTACCAAACAAAACGACGCTGATGGTTTTGAATAAAATACGCAGGTCGAGCCATAATGACCAGTTTTGGGCGTAGTACAGTTCGAGTTCGACGCGGCCTTCGAATGGCAGATCGCTCCGGCCTGATACTTGCCATAGTCCGGTGATACCCGGCTTGACGCTCATCAGCAGGGCGCCACGATTGCGGTAAAAGCCTTTTTCGTCTGGCAGGATAGGGCGAGGTCCGACGATGCTCATCTGACCTTTCAGAACGTTAATAATCTGCGGCAATTCATCCAGTGAGGTGATACGCAGGAACTGGCCAAACTTGGTAATGCGCGGGTCTTTGGCGACTTTGCGGTGCTCGGTATATTCTTTGGCCAGATCGTCCCGGCCCATGTCTTTGAAGATTGCGATGGCGTCTTGCCCGCTGTACTTT
>JAUIDL010000075.1 GCA_030428585.1 bacterium
CAATCACCGCCTCGATCAGTTGAACAGGGGAGAGTTCATCACTCGCCTGCTGAATTTTTCGTAAGGTCACCCCTAGTGCGCCCAGCGCCTGCCGAGCTTTGCCGGTAATCACCCCGGCATCACCAACTCTTTCAAGCGCCGTAATCATATCCAAACCTTGGTTCGACTGCCAATTCAAAAATTTCTCTAGACTTGTCGCCCCAATGCCACGCGTTGGGACATTCGCAATCCGCGAAAAACTCATCCGGTCGTTTGGCTGGTACAGCAACCGCAGATAGGCAATGACGTCTTTAATTTCTTTACGGTCATAGAACCGAACTCCGCCAACCAATTGGTACGGCACTCGTTGCTGCAACAAGGCTCGCTCTAACGTGTAGCTCTGGGCGTTGGTACGATACAATACGGCGAAATCTCCATACGTCCGCGCACCCATTGCGACTTGTGTGGCGATTCGTTCTCCCACTAGCCGTGCTTCTTCTGTCTCGTCATACACGCCGTGCACACTAACTGGCGAACCTGCCCCCGATTCGGTCCATAGTTTCTTGTCAGTGCGCTGCGTATTCTTCGCAATGACATTGTGGGCGGCTTCAAGAATACTGCCAGTACTACGATAATTCTGCTCGAGTTTGACGACTTTTGCTCCAGGGAAATCTTTTTCAAAGTTCAAGATATTCGTAAAGTCAGCGCCCCGCCAACTGTAAATCGACTGCCAGTCGTCACCAACAACACAGATGTTTTTCTGGTCATTCACGAGTAATTTAATCAATTGATACTGCGCCGCATTGGTATCCTGATACTCATCAATCAAGATATGATCAAAGTGGTCGCGCCATTTATTTCGAATCTCTGGCGCGTCACGCAGTAACCGCACACCGTCCAGCAATAGGTCATCAAAATCCAGCGCACCCGCTTCTTGCCTCAGCACTTCGTAGCGTTCATATATTTTGGCAACATTTTTTTGGAAAGGGTAGTGAGCACTACTGGCGAATTCAGCCGGGTCCAGCATCTGGTTCTTGGCTGACGAAATCGCGCTACTGACCTGCGATGGTTTCATTTCACGATCCGTGAGCGAGAGTTGCTTCATCACCTGCTTGATCAGCGCTTGGCGGTCATCCTCATCATAAATCACAAAATTGGAGGCGATACCAATCGCTTTACCATCCATCCGCAGCAGCCGCACACAAATACTGTGAAATGTCCCCATCCATGGCATGAAATCACGACGGTCACCCGGCTGACCAACCAGACGGGCCAATCGTTCGCGCATTTCACGAGCCGCTTTGTTCGTAAAGGTGACGGCCAAAATATGACTCGGCCAGACCGATTTTTCACCAACTAAATAAGCGATGCGATGGGTCAATGTCTTGGTCTTACCACTGCCCGCTCCTGCCAAAATCAATAACGGACCACTGTCCGTTTGCACGGCGTCAGCCTGTGCCGGATTTAACCCCTCGAGTACATTCATTAGTTCTATTATAACGGGTTCAGCGCGCTAAAGCATCGGCAAAACGTAGAAATACACGCCTGCACCTAGTGCACCGCCAAAAATAATCAACCCTAGTATCCACAACGTGATTTTGAGCCCAGATCGTTTGGTTCGGGTAAACATTAATGGCTGGTGATATGATTCGGTATCGTAAATCGCCCCCGATTTATCATTGTCGTCAGTTTTAGATTCTTTGTATTGTTGTTGAATTGACGTCGATTCCAAAGGAGCAGGGGAGTCATCGGTTTTTGGCTCTGACTCGGGCTTCTTTTCAGGTTCAGCGGGTGGTTCAGTCGTTTCTGACGGCGCTGGTGTGTCATCTTTTTTCTCAGCGTCAGCCTCAGGAGCTGGTGTTTCTACTGGTTCTGCCTGCTCTTCTTTAGGTACTACTTTTGTTGTCTCAACAATTTCCGGGACCTCTTCTTCAACCGGAGGCTTGCCTGGTGCGGTATCAGCAGTATCTGACAATCCGAGCAGTGTTTCCTCTGATTTTTCGAGGTCGTCTTTTTCAATCTCTTCCAGTGTTTTGCCGGGAGCACTGACTGCCGCTGGAGCGCCCAGTGGACGCTTCTCTACTTTGGTATCTGGGAGAAATGGTGATTCGAGCGGCGCTTCATCGTCATCGGCATCTTTCTTATGACCCTTTTTATGGGTCTTGTGTTCGTGAAAGGCAGCCGCGTGCTTGTCGTGTTTTTCTGGTTTTGGCTCTGTCTTTTCAACAGGCTCAGGTGTTTCAGCCGGTTCTACTTTTTCAGGCTCTGCTTTCTTTACCACTGGCTTGGCTTTTTTGCCTTTCGTGCGCATATCAGACGAAGGGTGGACCACATCCATAAACCGACCCGAGCTACGACGAACGGCTGGGGAGACTTTCTTCATACGAGCGTGCTCTTCGGCAACCTCTTCATCAGCACCGGTTTCGAGTAATTCAGCATGTTCTGGCTTAGCGTCTTTGCCGCCAGCACTAATTGCCGAGTGCACTGCTTTATCAAGTTCATCAAAATCAATATCGTGCATGATTATTCCTAATTATCGGCCTTGTTCAGTTTGTGGGCTTTTTCGACAATCGAGGCGAAGGCATGTGCGTCGAGACTGGCGCCACCGATCAAGAGTCCGTCGATGTCAGGTAGTTCAAGATAATCAGCCGCGCTGTGTTCGTTGACACTGCCGCCATACAATACCTGCACCTGTGATGCCGCTTTGGCACCGTACAAATGTTTCAAGTGGTTGCGAATAGCTTTGACAGCTTTAGTCACATCTTGTGGTAAGGCGTTGTCCCCTGTCCCAATCGCCCAGACCGGTTCGTAAGCGATCACGACATCCGACAACTCTTCGCTGGTCACGTTTGCGAGCCCACCAATTAATTGATCGTGTAATGCGTCATTCGTTTCACCGAGCGCACGTTCGTGCGCCGTTTCACCGATACATAAAACTGGTCGGATATTGTTTCGAATTGCGGCCTGGACTTTGGCACGAGTATCTTTATCGGTTTCGTGGAAGATATGGCGTCGCTCCGAGTGGCCAACCAATGCATACTGCACAATGCCGCGCAGTTGTGTTGCCGAGACTTCACCAGTAAAGGCACCGTGATC
>JAUIDL010000009.1 GCA_030428585.1 bacterium
CCCTCCATAATGTAGACGACATTGTGTTTCGTCTCTGGGTCAAACTCGGTACTGTTGGCATCTTTGAGGCCAGCTTTTCGAGCGGCAGCAATCACGGCAATCTGGAGTCCAAGGCATAAGCCGAGATAAGGCTTCTTCTTTTCCAGTGCATAGTTCGCGGCTTTAATCTTGCCTTCGATACCGCGGACGCCAAAGCCGCCAGGTACCAATACAGCATCAACCGCATCCAATTCAGCTTCGTCAAACTCCTCGGCGTTAATCCAGACCAGCTCCAAACCAACCTTTTCTTCCCATGCAGCGGCTTTTAAGGCTTCAATGACCGAAATATAGGTATCTTCATTGTCGAGGTACTTCGCAATCATCCCAACCCGAACCGTGTCCTTATATGTCGCTTCTTGCGCCTCAGCCAAGTGGCGCCATTTTTTCAGATCTGGCGTCGTGTGATTGCCAGTAAACCGCTCGAGCACTGGGCCAATCCCACTGGCGCTGATGGTCAGCGGTACTTCATAGACGGTTTTGGCGTTGGAAAGCAAAATAACCGCGTCTTCTTCGACACCACTAAAGCGGGCGATCTTTTCGGCGATGTTGTGCGGTGCTGGGTCGTCCGTACGCACGACAACACAGTCAGGCACAATACCAAAGCCACGCAGGTCGTTCAAGGCGTTCTGAGCGGGCTTCGACTTGAATTCTTTACTGGTTTGAATGAACGGGACGTAGACGACGTGAATATAAAAACAGTTTTCGCGGCCCACACGGGTTGAAAAGTCACGAATCGCTTCGACAAAACTCAGGCCTTCGTAGTCACCCACGGTACCACCGACTTCTACAATGTGGATATCCGAGCCCTCACCTGCTTCGGAAATGGCATCTTTGATCGCACCGGTCAGGTGTGGAACTAATTGGACGGTCTGTCCGTTAAACTTACCCGCCCGTTCATCAGCGATGAGCTGACTCAGTAAACGGCCTGACAATGTCGCGTTCTTTTGGGTTAATTCGACGTCTAAGAAGCGTTCGTAGTGCCCCAGATCAAGGTCAGTTTCAGCCCCGTCCTTGGTGACGAAACATTCACCGTGTTCTTTTGGATTCAAAAGACCCGCATCAACATTAAGATACGGATCGCACTTTTGAATCGAGACGCGACTTCCCTTGGCTTGCAAAATTGCCCCAATACTGGCGGCGGTTATCCCCTTACCGACACCGGAAAGCACTCCTCCAGTTACAAAGATATATTTTTGTGTTGTCCCCATGTTATGGTCTCCCCTCCATGGGACTTTATTGTAGCATTTTACTTGACGCCCACGCTATATAGATGGCGTTGTATTATTGTCACTACGCTAGATGTAGCGATTTATGGCCGGATTGTGCCGGGTTGAGCACCTTGTTGATATTCCAACAACGGCATCTGATTCATATCCCACGCCCGCTGAATCGGTCCCAGCACCTGCCATGCTCGAATAATTTCTGGGCTAGTCGTAAAAATGTACTTATTGCCTTTCATGGCCTCAATCAAGACGCGTTCATATGCATCGGCAACAGGAAATGACGCATCGCGCTTGCCTTCCGTAAACACGTCCTCAGTGCCATCGTGATACCGGACATGGATAGTCGTTTCTTTACGATCAAGCCGTTTGCCAGTTTCGAGAACCAACGGCACGCCTTGCCACCTTTCATCAGTACTCGACAGTTTGACGCGGACATAGGTCTCGATGGTACTGCCTTCGTTTTCGACTTCCTGGCCGTACATTTGGTATTGACCACGGATGGCATAGTCTGGATCGGCGACAGCAAGTTTTTCTAAGGCAGCCAGACGTCGCTCGGGCAGCTGCTCGAGCTCAAAGTCGCCAGTGGGATCAAGTAACACTAATGAAAGAAGCTGCATTAAATGTCCCTGCAAGACATCGCGAAGCGCCCCGGTCTGTTCGTAAAAGTGGGCTCGATCTTCGACTCCGAGCGTTTCGTAGGCAGCGACTGTCACCGATGCGACATCATCGCTACTCCAGACATGGTGACGCGAATCGGCATCACGGCGAAGTTGTAATACGTCCTGAGCGACGTCTTTCGCCATAAAGTGATCGATACGATAAATCTGCTGCTCATCGTAGTAGCGCGCCGTTCGCTGGACGAAGTCTCGAGCAGAGGTTTCATCGTAGCCGAACGGTTTTTCGAACATAATTTTGACCCGAGAATCATTTATGTCGGCTTGGCCTAAGAAATCGACAATATCGGCGGCCGCTCCAGGAGGAACTGACAAATACACGACGATTTGCTCGTCTGCTTGTTGGTCAATCTCTTGCTTGAGGCGTTGATATTCGCTCGCTTTCGCAACATCCATCGTCACAACACGGGTATGCTGACATAAATCTAAAGATTTCGTTGCACCTTCAATTAGCTCACTAACATCGACCTCACGGCGTGAGATACCAATAATCTCAAGTGGCGCACAATCACCACGCGCCACAATGTGATGCAGCGCGGGTAATAATTTACGCGTACTGAGATCGCCAGTAATGCCAAAGATGAGCAGTTTCGTCTTCATCGCTATCAGGCGCCCTATATTACGTTCGGACTATTCACCCTTCTTGCTGTCGGCGTTGACCTCGTAGCTGGTGTTGGTTGCTTCAAAGAAGTTCACCAGTTGCAACGTGTCATTTGCGGCTGACATCCACTTGGCAGGGTTTGACACCTTGTAGTGTGGTTCAAAACCAAGTTCTTCGAGGCGGCGGTCGGCCAAGTACTTGACGTACTGGTTAATGTAGTCGGCGTTCAGACCCAAAATACCGTTTGGTAATAGGTCGCGGTTGTAGGCTTCTTCCATTTCGACGCCTTCGATGATCATACTCTTGATCTCATCGGCAAATTCTTCGGTTTGCAGATCTTCGTTCTCTTCAAGAACGGTCAGAATCAGGTTGATGCCGAACTTAAGGTGAAGACTTTCATCACGGACGACCCAGTCAATCAGACTGGCAAAGTTACGCAGCAAGTTTCGTTGTCGGAATGACAACGCCACCATAAAGCCACTGTAGAACCAGATGCCCTCGAGGATGATATTATACGCAACCAAGTTACGAACAAAGTCCTTCTTACCTTCGGTCGTGGTGATGTCGAGGGTATCCTCGGTCATGCGCTTGATGAACTTAGTCTCAAAGTCTTCTTTACGCGCCATCGATGGCGTTTCAACGTGTGCTGCATAGGCTTCGTCACGGTTGATTGGGAAAGTCTCGAGTACGTACTCAAAACTCATACAGTGATTGGCTTCTTCCCACATCTGCTTTGCCAGGTACAAGTGTGCCTCGGCCGCGTTGACGTATGGGTAGACTCCGAAAGCAAGCGCCTTGTTCACCAACAACTCGTTTGGGTTAAAGTAGCTCATCAAGAAAGTCACTGCGTGACGCTCTTCTTCGCTCATTTTCTTCCAGTCGGCGAGATCTTGTCCGAGCTGAATTTCATTAGGGAACCATGTGTTGGCAACTGCTTGGTTATACAGGTCATACGCCCATTCGTATTTGACCGGTTTGAGCAGCAAGCCATCTTGGATACCCGTTCCTAATATACCTGCCATAAATTACCTCCTTCTTAACTTGTTCTAGTGTACGGTGCACGGGCGCATTTATGCGAGCACAACCGTTTTGGGACAGTCAGAGCTGGCGACGGGCACCAGCTCGTTCTGAGAATGTACAGTGGTGATTACTGGCAACCAACACACATAGTGAGGTCGGCTGGATCAACTGGGGCATCGGTCGTAAAACCACTCGCGTTAGCGTTTGCCTGTGCGTCGGCTTGTGCTGCGGCAACAGCTGCGTCGATTGCGGCGAGTTTTTCTTCGAGTGACATGGTGTCGTTGATGATGGTTGATGCGTTCATTACTGAATCCCCTATTTACTTATTGTATTCTTTTAAACTTTGGTTTTGGTTAATCTTCAAATCCGTCGCTCATGCTAGGCCTCCACTGTCTGTTTCTTGGCAAAGCCGAAACCGACTTTTCGTGGACCGGTGCCACTTTCTGCCTTGTTTACTTTGACGGTCGATTGTTCAGCAGTGTGTCGTGGTTTCATGTGTAGGTAGTAAGTGGTCTTGAGGCCGCGTTTCCAGGCTGCGCTGTAGATGTCGACCATGTCGTCGATACTGCGGGTTTCGAGATACATGTTGCGGCTAATCGCTTGGTCAACCCACTTCTGAGCACGGGCGGCGATTTCGATAAACGCGTACGGACTAATCTGGAAGCTGGTCTTATAGACATCTTTGATGTTCTGTGGAATCGCGTCGATCATTTGGACGTCACCTTGGTAGCGCAAGATGTCGTCTTTGACGGCTTCCCACAGACCCAATTCGTTCAGGTCGTGAACAAGGTTAGTGTTCACCTCAAGGAACTTCCCGTTCAAGGTTGCTCGAGAGAAAATCTGAGCAAATTGTGGGTCGATACCAGGAGTCGTGCCCGAAACGTGGGCGTTGTTAGCAGTTGGCGCGATTGCCATCAAGGTTGCGTTACGCATACCCTTCTTGACCTTGGCGCGAAGCTTTTCCCAGTCTAGTTTGTGCTTGCGAGAAATTTCGACTTTGACTTTACGGTCTTTTTCAAGGATGTCGAGCGTGTCGATTGGTAGGTGTCCCTTGCTCCAGCCACTGCCCTTGTAGTTAGGGTAGCTGCCGCGTTCTTTGGCCAAGTCTGCACTGGCGTCAATTGCGTGGTAGCTGATGAACTCAAGCAGTTGGTCGATTAGGTCATATGCCTCCTCGCTGTCATAGGCGAGTCCTAATTTTTCCAAAATGTCGGTGAAGCCCATCACACCCAGACCGACGGCGCGGTTCTGTAAGTTCGAGTTCATTGCTTGTGGAATTGGGGTGTTTGTCAGGCTACACAAGTTGTCGAGCTGACGAATCGATACACGAACAGCGCGCTCCAGACGATCCCAGTCCCAAGTCTTGTCTTCTTTCAAGTGAACCGACAGGTTGATACTCGAAAGGTTACAGACAGCCGTGTTGTCCTTGTCTTGTGGCAACGTAATCTCGGTACATAGGTTCGAGTGGTGAATCGTGCCGGTGTTGTTGTTCAAGGCACGAACGTTCATCGTGTCCTTCCAGGTTAGCCATGGGTGGCTCGTTGCCTGCAGGGTGGTCAAAATCTGGCGATATTGTTGCAAGGCTGGAACCTTACGGAACTCACGCATCTTGCCTTCTTCGGCCAGCTTGACGTATTCTTTGTAACGCTTCGAGAACGCGTCGCCGTATAGTTCAACCAAGTCAGGTGTCTCAGCTGGGTCGAACATGTACCAGTCTTGGCCTTTTTGGACGCGTTTCATGAATTCATCACTCAGGGCAACGGCCGTGTTAGCAATACGGGTGCGGAGGTATGGGTCACCCGAGTTTTGCTTGAGGTCCAGGAATTCTGGGAAGTTAAAGTGCCAGTTTTCCATAAAGATAGCGGCTGCTCCCTGTTTCTTTCCCTTACGACTAACGGCGAAGAGAGCTGTGTCGAGCATCTTGATGAATGGAATTGGGCCAGTGCTTTCGGTGTTGGTCGTCTTGACTGGGCTACCGGCTGCACGAAGCTTGGTCACGCCAATGCCGATACCACCGGTACCTTTGGCAATCCACATCGTGTCGCGGACGGCACGAGCGATTGAGTCCATGTCGTCCTCGATGTCGAACAAGAAACAGTTCGATAGTTGCGGGAACGATCCACCAGCGTTAATTCGGGTTGAACCAGCTGGGTTGGCGTCGAGCTTACTAATGTATTCGTAAAACTCCAGCGCTACGGCGGTTGGGTCGTCTTCGAGCAGACTCAGTCCCATCGCAATACGCATCGCGGTGAACTGCGGGACTTCGATTGACTCACCACTCTGCTTGCGCAGGCTGTAGCGGTTCTTGCTGGTAATGACGCCTAGGTAACGCATCAGGTTGTCGCGCTCTGGATCGAGGGCGTTTGCCAGCTTTTTGATGTCGAAGGTCTTGTCGTTCATGCGTTCGTCCAACAAGCCGTCTTTAATATTGTCTGAAAGGTACTGTTTGAACTTCTTGGCGTGAAGTTCTTTTAACTCTTTCTTGTCTTTGTAGTCGCCCAAAACACTTTTGTAACGAGTCTTCAACAATAGACGCGCTGCGATAGTGTCAAAGTCTGGGTCGTCTTTGACGTTTTGAAGAGCGGCGTGGATGACCGCCTCATCAAGTTGTTGTGTGGTGATACCGTCGAACAAGGTCAGCTGTACTTCTGAAGCGACCTGAACGACCTTACTAATTTGGTCAGGCAAGCCTTCACTTGCCTCGACGAGCGCCAAGTTAATCTTGTTGGCGTCAAATGGTTCGCGAGTGCCGTCGCGTTTTACCACTGTGATTGCGCTCATTTAATATATCCCCTGCTACGGTTATAACTGTTTTTCCACACACCACCTCCCGAGTGCCCCAATTTTAGGGGTGCAAGAAAAACGCCGGTGTAGCGGCCACGCGTCTCTACTTGCGAAATGTGTATTTTGTGTCAGTACTACATATGTAGTGCTTACGTATGACTATATGCCCCTACATATGGTTTTTCAACCCAATTTAGTGTGTTTTTTTGACCACATGACTATGCTTGTGGTTACCACCCCTGTTATGTGTCGTCTAGTGTCGTGTTGCAAATTTACAACACCATATATAGCGTGTGAAGCGGTTTGAGACGCTACCTCTGGTGGTTTAGTGAACTGCTATACTGACTATTAATATGTCTACAATCATTGATATTTCCCTGCCTATCCATCCAGCAATGCCAATTTACCCTGGTAACCAAAAAACCGAGTTCAATCGCATCACGAAACCAAGTGGGAGTCAGCTCACGAATATAACCTTTGATAGCCACGCTGGCACGCATATCGATGGGCCAAGTCATGCGGGACTGTCTGACGGTACTGATTCGTTCTCGCTTGAATTGTTCTACGGGCCATGCCGAGTTGTTGAAGGTCTTGGTACTGATTTGATTGCTAAAGAAGCTCTCGATCAGTTAGGTATCGGTTCGGGCGAACGAATTCTTTTCAAAACCGATAATTCACTCCGTGGCTACGATGAGTTCTATGAAACTTGGACAGCACTGTCTTCAGAGGCCGCGGCATATCTTGCGCAGCAAAAGGTCAAGCTGGTTGGTATCGACTGGTTTGGCATTAAACAAAAAGGTGCGCCGGATAATGGCGCTCATACGGAGTTACTGTCGGTTGGTATTCCAATTCTCGAAGGTATCAATCTCTCGAAGGTCGCATCAGGTACGTATACATTAGTTGCGTTACCGCTCGCCTATCAAGGGTTGGATGGGGCGCATACGAGAGCAGTATTGATAAAAGAATAGGATGAGGTATCGCAGCACGCTGCTCCTCCGTTCGCTCGTGAAAGAAAATACTACGTGCTTTCTTTCACTTCCGCTCTCTTCGCCGTCCTCACGGTTCGCGCCAATAAATTGGCGCCCGTGAGTTCAAGCTCAGTTTTCGTCGAAATTAAATATGGACTACGGGAGTCCATATTTAATTGTGGCGGAGAGGATGAGATTCGAACTCACGGTACGCTTTAGGGGCGCACACACGCTTTCCAAGCGTGCGCCTTCAACCACTCGGCCACCTCTCCATCTCTGTTAAGTATACCAGTTGTTATTTCCACGCCATAATCACTGTTGTCTGTCGAGCCATTGATGACCATAATAGGAACAATGGCAACCAATAATCCACCAGTTATTGTTTTAAAAGACTTGCGCAAACGCTTTGGTATTGGTGATGCCGAGCACTACGCGCTCGACGGTGTCGACGTCCGCATCGATAAAGGTGAATTCATCGCTATCATGGGACCAAGTGGGTGTGGGAAAACAACCTTATTAAATGTCCTTGGCCTGCTCGACAGTGATATTGAAGGCACCTATAAACTCGATGGCATTGATGTCAGTACGCTTGGTTCGATTAAGCGGGCGCGGATCCGCAGCCGCCAAATTGGTTTTATTTTTCAGAGCTTCAACCTCATCCCTCGCCTGAACGTCCTCGAGAATGTCGCTCTGCCGCTGACCTACAAAGGTATTCCACGGCTCAAACGACTCAAAGCCGCCAGTGCTATGCTGGGCAACTTTCACCTGGCTGAACGCGAGTATTATATGCCGCATCAATTATCTGGTGGGCAAACCCAGCGTGTCGCGATTGCTCGTGCACTGGTGAATGACCCCTCAATTATCTTGGCCGACGAGCCGACCGGTAACCTCGATTCGCGCTCCAGTCACATTATTATGGAAGAGTTATCCGATCTACACCAACGCGGCAACACTATTATTATGGTGACGCATAACCCGCGCCTAACGACTTACGCCAGCCGAGTCATCACCATGCTCGATGGCAAAATCGATACCGATACTGATGCCAAAAAACCGAAGAAAGACACAACTAAAAAACGGCCGCTTGGCAAGAAAAGTAAGACGACTAAAAAACGTCGGGCCAAAAAGGAGAAAAAGTAACATGCGATTTCTTCTGTTAAATCACATCCAGAACGCTCGCGATTCACTGCGCAGTAACCGCTCGCGCAGTATGTTGACGATGTTCGGGGTGACCATTGGTGTTGCAAGCATTACAACGATTCTGGCATTAAGCGCTGGCGCGGCTCAAATTGTACAGCAGCAAATCGATGGACTCGGCGGCAACGTCGCAGTTATTCGACCTGGTGAAAAACCTGCCTCGGCCTTTGACCAACTCACCCAATTGCCCGTACAACAGGGCTACACGGCCAGCACGCTGACGAATAACGACTTGCGGTCAATCGAACGCATCGACGGCGTCTCGGCAATTGCCCCCCTGATGGTGTTATCTGGAGCCGTGTCTGGCGATTCCGATGCACCGAAAAGTACTCCGATTGTCGCAACAACCCCAAACCTCGAACAAGTTAACGATCTACAAGTACGTGATGGACAGTTCCTCGACCCGAGTCTGTTAGGATCAACTGCCGTGATTGGGCCACAGCTCAGCGTCGATGTGTTTGGCACCGAAGCCTCGATTGGCAAGACTATTGCCGTCAAGGGTAAAGAGTTCACGATTATTGGCGTACTCAAGCGCAGCAACGCGCCGATCAACTTCAATGGCGTTGATTTCGACAACGCCGTCATTATTGATACCAAAAGTCTCGGGAGTATTAGCCAAGAATCGCCACAGATTCAGCAAATTAACGTCCGGGTCGACACCGTCGCCAATCTCAATAGTGTCATTGTCGAAACAAATAAAGCTCTGCTGCGAAACCACTTTGGGCAAGCTGATTTCACCGTGCTATCTGGTGATGAAATCGCCCAACCAACAGGTCAAATCTTCGCCGCGATTGCCGGCGTCACCGCTGCAATCGCCGCCATCTCATTACTGGTTGGTGGTATCGGCATCATGAACATCATGCTGGTCAGCGTGGCTGAGCGGAAACGAGAAATCGGTATTCGCAAGGCAGTCGGTGCGAGCAACGGTGACATTGTTGCCCAGTTCCTTATCGAAGCCCTTGCCCTCAGCATCGGTGGTGGCGTCGCTGGGTACTTACTTGGCTACTTTGTTGCTTTTGGTATCAGCATCTTCCTAACCTTTGACCCACAATTCAACTTTGCCATTGCCGGGGTTGCCCTCGGTGTCTCAATCGCCATCGGCACACTCTTTGGGCTGTACCCAGCCATTCGAGCCGCCCGAAAAGATCCGATTAACGCCCTGCGTCAGTACGAGTAATTAGTTCTTTAGTTCGCGCTTGAACTTTTCGATTAATTCAACCGGAGTCGGGTCAACATCGTTCAAAATGGCCACATAAATACTGGCGTAATCCGCCAAAATACTTCCCCACAGCAATTGAGCGATTAGGCTTTCGCCGACCAGTTCAATCCGGAAAGCTTTCGGTCGTTTACCACTGAGTAATCGGTCTGATACCTCAAACCGTTTCAAAATTCGTGGATGCTCTAGTGGACTCACTAAATCAAACACTGCAAATGGTTTTTCGACCGGGTGTGATGTCCAGCCCAAGAACTCGTTGTGATTAAATTCTGGATATTGATTCCAAAACGCCACATTCTTGGCGTTTTCGTTCCAACTAATCTTCCATTTGTAGGCAACCGGTGCGGTTAGAGCACCACCGTAAAAGACTGGTGTCTTACCAACTGCGTGTTCGGCAATTTGCTTGGCATAGTTGTGTTCAGTCGGCACTTCACCCGCCCACTGCGCGCTTTCACGACCGAGCCAACCCGCGAGCTTCTCGATCTCTTCATTTTTGTGATGCACAATCGAAAACGTTTCGAGTAACGCAATCAATGCCCGTAGGTCATACAACACGGCCATGCGTGGCTGCAGACCATTCGGGACGCTCGCCTGAGCAATGCCAAACTCGGTGGCAATATCGTTCAGTCGTCCACCAGACGCAATCACCGCAACTTGTGAGCCACGTTTCATCGCCTCTTCGAGTGCCGAGACGGTCTCTTCGGTATTGCCCGAGTAGCTACTGGCAATCACGAGTGTATTTCGATCAACATAGGCTGGCAATTCGTACCCGCGCAAAACTTCAAACGGAATCGTCAGTTCATCTTCGAGCCAGACTTGGGCAACTAATGCAGCGAGGGCTGAACCGCCCATACCCGCGACAACGACTTTGGTAATCTCGCGGTCATCGTGTTCCCCGTTCAAGACCTGCGCAGCGAACTCGGTTTGCTCGAATTGCTCAGCCGCAACCCCCAATGCTCCCGATGGATCTTTTTCTGCCAAATACGCGATGTTATCCAGTGTCTGTGTCACTATATTGCCCTTCCCTTTATGACTATGATACAGTATTTGTAAACGTAGCATAAGCATAATTTAGAGGTGGGCATGGATATTTCTCCGCAAGACACAACGCAGCAACCGATTAGTGACGACCAAGAGCTCGCCAAAGCTTTAGCTGGCGTCGTGCCTGACGACAATTCTTCAAGCGACGAAGCACCAGCGGTACCGCAACTACAATTCGAAGAAACTCCCGCACCAAGCGAGAAACCACAGGTCACGCCACCGTCCGAAGAGCCAGCGGCTGACGGCAACCAAGACGAGCCAACCGATGTGCCATCACTGCCTGACCTTCCAGAGGTTACTGCACCTGCAGAAGAAACTCCGGCTGACACAACCCCAACCCTGCCTGTTGATACTGGCAACCTCGATTCGATTAAGAAAGATGTCCTGGAACAACTGCGCCCATTAATCGGTAAAGTTGAGCTGCCGTCTGACGAAAAATTCAATGTGTACTTGATGCTCATTCGGAGCACCGATGACTCGTCACTGATTGGTCCAGCACACGAAGCCGCACTGGAAATTACCGACGAAAAAGTCCGTGCCCAAGCCCTGCTCGACATTATCAAAGAAATCGACTATTTCTCTCACACCAAGTCGACAACTCCAGATAACGCCTAGTTTTTGCAAAGCCTGACAATACGGTATAATAGCGGTAATGTCTGTTCGCTTTGCTACCTCTGACGAGATCAGCCGCTGGGATGATCTACTGATCACTAGTCCAGATGGCGGCAATATCTTTTCGACCAAAGAATACGCACTGCAAAAAGCCCATACCGGTTACCGACATCACTTTGTGATGGTGGGCCATTTGCCGGTCACGATTCTTGAAAAATCAACGCCACCCATTGGCAAATTATGGTATCTGCCAAAAGGTCCGAATGTCACCACCGCACAAGAAGTTTTGAAGGTATTAAAGCCGCTCGCAACCTTTGCGAAAAAGCACGGTGTCTTTGCGATTCGCATCGAAAGCGAAATTCCGCGCAAACAAGCCTCGACCCTGACCCGCCACGGATTAGTCAAAGCCGCGCCAATTATCCCTAATCCATCAACAATTACTCTGTCGCTGGCACCCAAACTAGACGACATCCTGATGAGCCTACCGCAAAAAGGCCGCCACGCCATCCGCCGGGCCGAACGCGACGGCGTCACCATCGAGCGAGTTAAAGCCACTCCCGAGAACTGCAAAACCATGTATGCCCTACTGTTTGAAACCGCCGAAGGCCAATTTGGCATTCGTTCATACGACTATTTCGAATCGTTTTGGCAACGGTTTGAAAAATCTGGCCACGGACAACTTTTTTTTGCATCTTTCGACGGTCAGGTTGTCGCCGGTGCATACGCGATGATTCTTGGTAAAAAAAGCACGTATAAAGACGGTGCTTCAACGCGCAAGCGCCAAGCGTACGGCGCCTCTCACCTATTACAATGGGAGGTTATTTCATGGGCAAAAGAAAACGGTGCGAAGATCCACGACTTTTGTGGATCACCACCAAGCGACGAAATCACAAACACAAAACATCCCCACTACGGTGTCGGTCGTTTCAAATTGTCGTTTAGCAAAGACGTCGTCGACTACATCGGCTGCTACGACATGGTTCTGGCTCCGACTGCCTATAAGCTGTGGCAAAAGGGCCTCGAGCGTTTATACCGAGGCGTCTACCGCCGATTAACCGGAGATTATTACTATTAAACCCCTTTTCAACACCGCCGTATTGATGTCGAATGCACATCATTTTAGTGTTACGTCAGCCATCAACCCCTATTACAGCAGTCCGACAGCCGATAGTTCAGCTGCCCAAACCGAACACAATACGATTCGCCAAGCGCTGGAGCAAGCGGGGGTCAAGGTCACCCGTGTTGATGCGCCTGCCGATAGCCAAGATGGTGTCTATACCGCCAACTGGGCGTTGGTTCGTGGGTCGCAGGCTATCTTAGCGTCGCTGCCGAATGTTCGTAAAGCCGCGGAAGATCCCGCCCAAGCGATTCTGGAGAAACAAGGACTCACCGTCACTCGTGTGCCAGAAGGGCTACTGTTTAGTGGCCAAGGAGATGCACTGCCGTGTGGTGACCTCCTGTTTTGCGGCAAGGGCTATCGAAGTCACGAGGCCGCCCAGGCATTCGCAGCCGAACACCTCGGGTATCGCCGTGTCCAGCTACAGACACTTCCCCAGCTCGATTCGACAGGTCAGCCGGTCATCAATGCAGTCTCTGGTCTTCCAGACAGCTACTACTACGATATCGACCTTGCACTGGCGATTATCGCCCCACCAACCGATAACAAAGAAGGCATCATCGCCTATTGTCCCGAAGCGTTTACCGAAGAAAGTCGCCAGATCCTCGAAACCTTTGAGGAGGTTGATAAGATTATTGTCAGCGAACACGAAGCACGTGAAGCCTTTGCCACCAACCTTGTCTCAACCGGCCAGACAGTCATTATGAGTGCCGATGCGCCACAACTAGCCGCCGACCTCCAAGCACGAGGTCTGGAAGTCATTCCAGTCAGTGCGCCTGAACTCTCAAAAGGTGGTGGCTTTATCCGCTGTATTAGCCTTTCTTTGAACTAGGTTGCTCGTCTTCGAGCGCCTGCAGAGCGGCGCGAGCTACTTCAGCTTCATTCCACGGATACTCGCCATCGGCACGCTCGATGGTTTTTTCGTGGCCTTTTCCTAAGAGAACAACGACGTCATCGGCTGATTTTGCCTGTGCCATGGCAAAGCCAATCGCTTCTTCTCGACTACCAATCAAATACAAGTCTTTATCTTCGGTCTTGCCACTCGCTTTCGCACCTTCGGCAATCTGTGCCAAAATAGCTTGGCCGTCTTCATCTCGGTCGTCTTCTTCGGTTGCCACAACAATGTCAGCGTATTTCGCAGCTATTTTTCCTTGTTCGGCGCGCTTTGCCTCGTCACGACGTCCCGCTGATCCAAACACAGCAATCAATTTTCCTTTTGTGATAGGGCGGACACTTTCAAATAGATTCGTAAATGCATCGGGCGTACTGGCGAAATCAACAATTACCTTGAACTTCTGGCCCTCGTCGATGACATTCATACGACCTTCGACAGCCGTCAGAGCGGCGATACCTTTTTCGATCTCGGCTTTCGAGAGTCCTAGTTGTCGCCCGACCGCAAGTGCAGCGAGACTGTTATAAACGTTGAATTTCCCTGGAATCGCAACGGAAATGTTATAAGTTTCGTCGGCAATGTTTGCGGTATAGGTCGATTTATCTGAGTCGAGTGTGATGTTGCTCGCCCGCAGTTCCCCAGCATCAATTCCATACTGGACGGTGTTTTTCGTTGTTTTCGCAAATGCTTCAGCGCTTGGATCATCGGCATTGACAATACCAAGACGCATACCGCGCTTGTTGGCAATTTTAAACAGACGCCGTTTGGCTTCGCGGTAGCGATCGAATGTCCCGTGATAATCGAGGTGATCATTGGTCAGGTTGGTAAACACGGCGATTTCATAAGGGACACCCCATACACGATACTGTGCGAGTGAGTGGCTCGAGGTTTCGACGACCACCCATTCAACACCAGCTCGCGCAAAATCTCGCAATCGTCGTTGCAAGACACTCGATTGCGCCGTCGTGATGTGAACTTTTGTTGAGGTGATGTCATCGCCGATGCCATAGGCGACGGTCGTCATCAACCCGGCTTTAATACCAGATTCATGGAGCACACGATGGATCATAAACGAAGTTGTCGTCTTGCCATTCGTGCCGGTGACACCAATAACTCGGACCTTGCGACCAGGAAAGCCATAAATCGTTGCCATTAAGATAGATTCTAGGAGGTGTCCAATTGGTTCGATTTTCTTAAAAAGACCCTTTGGAATAATTTTCTTAACAATAGTACGTACAGAAGCCATACCAGTATTATACCTGCCAAGACAAAAACTATGATGAGGCTTTTGTTGATTTTATGTTCAGCGTCCACCAACGTTCGGGCTGACCGTACAGAACTGCTCGGCACTAGCGGTTCTGTTGATGAAGAAAAGGCGATTTCACTCTGATTATTCGTTGTACTTAGAACATCGAATTTTTCAGATAGCTTGCCTCCCTCTTTTGAAATCGGAGCTGGTTCGCTCGTCACAAGCTCGTCGGGACTCGCCACAAGAACGGTTTGGTACACCTCAATCTGCTCGCCTGAACGCGATACACCCGTCAACATAACAGAGTGGAATCCCGGCTGTATGTCATCGGGTAGCGTTAGCGTCTGCTCGACCCGCCCGGATTCGTCAGCGATAAATACACCGAGATCGTGTTCTTCTGAATAAACTTCCACACGCACTGAGCTGGCTTCATCAAACATCAATTCTGGTGTAAGAATCTCCAATGTGCCATTTTCTATCGTAGTATTTTCCACAATGTCCATCGAAATCAGTCGTGATGATGACACGTCCCCATGCCAATACTGAGACCGTTCTGGCAGTTGAGCATTTTCAATTGGTGTGGGTAGTGCGGTAAATACACCCGCCCGAAGTTTATGAGCAGCTAACTGATGCCCATACGGGGTTGGATGAAAAGATTCGGTTCCAATCACCTTCCAACTTTCGAGCATCGGAATCGGTGCAATATCATCACCCAGTCGTATCATTTGAAATGCTTTGGGATTACTTGCGCCACATAAACCATTGTGTCCGTACACAGACTCGATATCACCGTACGAAACGCCGGTCCGCTGGGCAGCGTATCGGAGCACTTGATTAAGCCGCTGGATAATCTCGACCAACAACCGTCGTTCTTGAGCATTTAGTAACGTATTGGTCACGATATCGCATTCACCGCCTGGGTCAATTGGGACAGGATACCCGACAATCGCTACCTGTGTAGTTGGCGATGCCTCTGTAATCTGCGTCACCATGTCGATCAGACGCGGCGCTAACGCATCGATCTCATCAGCAATCTGCGGCAATCGCACTGGATCAACCCAATGACACGTCGTTGGCATCATGCAGGCAATAACTTTTTGAATGATTCCCGCATCATTGCCACCAATACCAATCGTCACGTGACTCGGCTGTAACGACTGTACGAACTCTTTCTGAGGAATGCGCCCCGGTATCCCCAACTGACGCGCCTCTTCTCGTAATTGTGGCTGATTCATCCTATCAGCCAGCCGATCTTTCTGCCCTGTATAACCAACGGGACTGGCGGTGATATCAATCATTCGAGCACCCGAGCAGGCGACATTTAGCGATGGAATACCAAATGAATTCGCAAGGAGCAACGGATATGACCGTTGGCTGACGTGACACTTCTCATCTGACGTATTCGTATACGGCAGATAAAATTCGTCGCTACTCTCACCTTCTCCACTACTAAACGAATCGCCCATCCCTAGTAAAAACGGTTCCTGAGTGACAATCGACTGTGATGA
>JAUIDL010000010.1 GCA_030428585.1 bacterium
CAATGTTGCCATTTTCTTCACTTGGCGCAATGACGCTATTTGTGTCGATCGTCGACACGTCAACGGTTGTTTTGGTCAGCTGAGAGTAGACAACCAGCCCTCCTAATAATACTGCGACAATTGCTCCAAAAATAATCCAACGTACTCCGTTCATACCGACAGGTCTCCTCCAAATTTACTATAGCTATTATAGCAGACGCTCGAATGCTTATGCTACAGCGCAGTCTGTCGTACAATAGGGGCAGTATGACTATCGTGTTATTGATTTTGACCGGCATCGCCATTTTTTTCTTATTAGTGCTGCGTGCGATGCGACCAATGGCAAGTCCGGTCAGTGGTTTTGAGCTTGAACGTCGCAAGAAGCAGAACGACATGGCGGCCACGGTGGCATTGTCGCGCGAAAAGAACTTGGTGGACATTGCATCATTTTTGACAGTAAAAACCGCCGGGTTACTGGTCGTGTCGACCATATTGTTGATTGTGACGTTTGGTTGGCTATGGGGCGTGGTGCTAGCGATATTGTTAGCGTTGTTTCACGGCGCCTTAGCGCGCCTTCGGCCGATTCAAACATTGGCTCAAAAGTGGTACCGTCAATACGAACCTCGGCTCGAAGCTTGGTTAGTGAAGTTGCATTTATTCGTCAAAGTCACGCGTAATCATCCGCAGGCGGTTGAGGTACCGACGCAGACAATCGCGTCGCGCGAAGAGTTATCATACGTCATTCAAAACGCGACTCAAGTTTTGTCTGAACAAGAGCGGGCGACCTTGATGCATGTCATTCATTTTCCTGCGCAGCAGGTGAGGTCGGTGATGACGCCACGAAATGTCTTGGTGACGATCGACCAGGCTGAATTTCTTGGACCACTGGTACTCGACGAACTGCATGCCAAGGGGCACAGCCGTTTACCCGTGACGGACGGTGATATTGACCATATTATCGGGATTCTTCATTTGAGTGATTTGTTGTCGTTGGATAATAAAAAGTCAGCAACCGCTAAAAAAATGATGCATCCACGGGTGTACTACATTCATGAAGACGATTCACTCGAACATGCACTGGCGGCATTCCTGGATACGAGGCATCATTTGTTCATCGTGATTAATAGTCAACGAGAAACAGTTGGATTATTGACGCTTGAAGATGTGCTTGAGGCGTTACTTGGTCGTGACATTGTCGATGAAGATGATAACCACGCGAATCTACGGGCAGTTGCCGAACGCGCAGGTAAAACCAATAACACTCCGCCGCGTCACGTTGACCTCTAGCGATTCAGGGGTGAGGATGGTATAGTAACAGATGATGAATCGAACACTGACACACGAATTGGCCGCACACGTCGGCGAAACCATTACTTTGCAAGGATGGCTGCACAAAAAACGTCTTCTAGGCGGAATTAACTTTATTACGCTCCGTGACCGGGCTGGTGTTGCGCAGACAAAGATCGAAAACAAAGATGAACTCGAAAAACTACGGGGGCTGCAGATCGGAACCGTTCTCGAATTGACTGGTACGGTTGTGGCGGATGACCGTGCTCCTGGTGGTGCTGAACTACACGAGGTCGTCGTGAACGTTTTGGTCTCAGTGACGGACGAGCCGCCGATCGAAATCGACAAACCACTGGATCACAAGTCAGAAAACCTAGATACCTTGTTTGAGCACCGCGTAATAGGCCTGCGTAATCTCCAGGAAACCGCTATTTTTCGTGTTCAGGCATCGGTGAAAGAAGCGGCTCGTCAGTACTTCCATGCTCACGATTTTACTGAATTTAACTCTCCAAAACTCCTGCCAGCAGCGACCGAAGGTGGCGCGGAAGTCTTTACGCTGGATTACTTTGGCAAAGAAGCAACTTTGGCCCAGAGTGCTCAGTTTTATAAGCAAATCATGGTTGGCGTGTTCGAACGTGCCTACGAAATTAACCCGACGTATCGAGCGGAACCATCGGCGACAACTCGTCACATGACGGAATTTATCCATATCGATGCCGAGCTTGGGTTTGTTGATTTTCAAGGCTTGCTCGATGTGGTTGCTGGTTTACTGAAATCAGTCACGGCATCGGTTTGGGAGACTCGGGAGAAAGAACTGAAGTCATTAAACGCTCAGCCGGTGACGTTAGCGGATTCATTACCACAACTCACCTTGGCTGAAATTCACGACAAGTATTTTGAAGCCACTGGTCAGGATGCGCGTGGCGAAAAAGACCTTCGTCCGGATGAAGAACGATGGGTCAGTGAATACGCCAAGCAAAATCTAGGCAGCGAAGCCGTCTTTGTGACTGGTTGGCCAGCCGATGAAATGAAATTCTATCACAAGAAATCAGACAGCGACCCTGCGATTGCTGAACGAGCAGACCTTATTTTCCGCGGTGTCGAAATCGCGACGATTAGTATGCGTGAAAATCGCTATGAAGTATTGGTAGATCAGCTAAAGACGATTGCTGGCGGCGACCCTGAGGCAGACGGCTTCCGTTACTATCTATCGGCGTTCCGCTATGGCTTACCAGCTCATGGCGGCTTCGGCATGGGGCTCGAGCGCCTGACACAAAAGATTGTGGGTCTGAATAATGTTAAAGAGGCTAGTCTCTTCCCGCGCGACATCAACCGACTGACGCCTTAATCGGAACACTCTATGGAACCACAAACACAAACGCCGCAAACAACTCCACCAACAAAAAATCGACAACGACATTTCTTGGCCGTCTTTTTCCTGAGCTTTATGTGGGGGACTTTTGGCGTCGATCGCTTTTACCTTGGTAAATGGGTTACTGGGCTGTTGAAGTTGATTACCTTTGGTGGCTTTGGCTTATGGACGATTGTCGATTTGGCAATCATTATGACCGGTGGCATGCGTGACAAACAAGACCGAGAGCTTCTGCAGTTTGATGAATATAAGGGTTTTGCCGGCCGAACCGTGCTGTATTTTGCGGTCGTCTTGGGTGTTGTGGTATTGATTAATGGCTTGGCTTTAATTCTTGGTACATACGCATTGTTTACCGAATATCAAAACGGTGGACTGAACGATTTATTGCCGCAGGGTGTTTTGCCTGATACCGATTTGATCCAACAAATTGAAAACGGGCAGTATTAGCTGATTACCGGCTCGTTATCGAGCGACTTCCAAATATACCAACTGGCGACAGACGCATATGGCTGCCAGTTGTTTTGTTCGGCGATGGTTTCGACCAGCTCGGCTGAGGGTAGTTGGTCTGGTGCATACAGTGCACGAACACCATTCTTGATGCCCAGGTCTCCCGAT
The DNA here is from genome assembly GCA_030428585.1 of bacterium. Taxonomy (GTDB): domain Bacteria; phylum Patescibacteriota; class Saccharimonadia; order Saccharimonadales; family Saccharimonadaceae; genus Microsaccharimonas. The sequence continues at coordinate 3,254 of JAUIDL010000010.1, forward strand.
GGAAGGACGTCTTGGCGGCCCATGCAGAATATCAAAAACATATGAACGGTCCAGACACCGACACCTTTAATCTGCGTTAGCTCACTGATGATTGCCTCGTTGTCGAGAGCATCGAGATGGTCGAACTGTACTGTGCCATCGATGACTTTATCGGCGAGGTCCAGAATGTAGCTGGCTTTTTGGCGAGAGAGGCCCGCGCTGCGAAATGTTTCGATGTCTTTGGTCAGGATGTCGTGTGGGGTTGGAAAATGATTGCTGTCAAACAATGCTTGGAACTTTTTCAAAATTGCCGCTGCCGCTTTGACGCTCAGTTGTTGCGAGATGATACTTTCAACTAACTCTTGGTAGTAATTTTGGTGGGGTTGAAACGTTGGCTTGGGAAAGCGGTCAATCAGCTCCGCGATAACAGGATCGTGAGCACGAAGATGGGTAATGGCGTCGGAATGGGCAGTGGGCATGGGTCAGTCTATATCAATCGTTTGTTCATCGAGGCGTTGGTAGCGAGCGCCAACTTCGTCCGCCGCAGCCGCAAGCCAGTGGTCGTAAATCGATTTACCACTACCGGATAGAATGGCGTCGTGGGTAGGAAACACAAATCGTGGGGAAATGGCTTTCAGAAATTCAATGGTTTCGCTAACCTTGAGCCACGGTGCTGCCGCTGGAATCGCCAATGTATCAACTGACTTTTCTGGCACAACGAGCGCATCGCCGCCGTAATAAATCCGATCCTCGATCAGCACACCAATGTTATCAATCGAATCTCCGCCCGGCACGATGGTTGCGTGGGTGTCACCATAAAAATCGAGCTCGAAGCCACCAATGACCACACTGTCGCCGCCTTTGACGGTTTTGGTCTCGTAGCCTTTCAATTGCCGCGTGACACCAGCTGGAGCCAGGATTATAAGTTGTGGATTATCGTCAATAATTTCATCAAGTAGGGTAGTATCGAAATGATCTGGGTGCTGATGGGTAATGACGACGACTGATACGGATTCGGGGATGGTTAAATCGGTCGTAAACTCTCCTGGATCGACAATCAAATGACAGCCATCTTTTTCAACGACAAAACAGGCATGCTCGTACTTTGCTAGTTGCATTAATCCTCCTCGTTATCCTTAAACCAACGGGTAAATTTTTGGCGAACTTTGCTGATCTTTGGGGCAATCACGATGGTGCAGTAGCCAGCTTGAGGGTTGTGGGCAAAATAATCTTGATGATAGGGTTCGGCGGCATAGAAGGCTTCAAGGGGAGTAATTTCGGTGACTATTGGCCTTTCCCAGATAGTTTGGGCACGATCGCGGGCGGCCTCGGCGGCGGTTTTTTGGTCGTCATTAGCGTAAAAAATAGCCGAACGATACTGTGGTCCGACGTCGGCGCCTTGTCGGTTCAGGCTCGTTGGGTCGTGCAAGGTGAAAAACAGGTCAAGAATAACGTCGACAGGAATGATTTTCTCATCAAAGGTGACCTGCACCGATTCGGCGTGATTAGTTGAGCCAGTCGAAACCAGATCGTACTGCGCATCGCTCGCATCACCTCCGGCATAGCCGCTGACCACTGCTTCAACACCTTTGATACGGCGATAGATAGCGTCGAGACACCAGAAACATCCTCCTGCTAACACGTATGTCGTCATATTTCTATTATACGCCCGTATAATAGAGAGGTGAACCACCAAGCCTTTCAAGAATTAATTTGGGAAAAGGGTCGTGAACTGTATCGACCGATGCCGTGGCGTGAAGATCCGCGACCGTACTATGTATTGGTCAGTGAGTTGATGTTGCAACAGACGCAGGTCGAGCGGGTGATTCCAAAATTCCTCGCGTTTATCAAGGCGTTCCCGACGGTCGAGTCATTAGCATCGGCACGATTAGCGGATGTCCTGACGCTTTGGAGCGGACTTGGCTATAACCGCCGGGCAAAGTTTTTGCATGCAGCAGCCCAGCGCATCGTCGAGTATCATCAGGGAATAATCCCCCAGACTCGTGAAGAACTGGAAGCGCTCCCTGGCATTGGCAAGAACACCGCCGGGGCTTTACTGGCGTATGGATTTAACCAACCAGTTGCCTTTGTCGAAACGAATATCCGAACGGTGTATTTCGAGCATTTCTTTGCGAAGCAAGAATCTGTGACTGATGCCGAGATTTTGGCGCTGGTTATCGAGACGGTTGACCAAGAGCATCCCCGAGAGTGGTACTGGGCGTTGATGGATTACGGCTCGTTTTTGAAACGAAGTGGTGCTGGGGCGCTTTCAAAAAGTAAACACTACAAGAAGCAGTCGCCGCTAAAAGGGAGCTTACGCGAAATGCGGGGGTTGATTCTGCGTACGTTAACGAAGCGTGCTTACCTACGCGACGAGCTAGAACATGAAATTGGCGACGAGCGGTTCGAACGCGCACTCAGCGATTTGCAGACCGAAGGACTCGTTCAGGTGACAGACGGTCGCCTACATTTACCATAACTGAGGTATAATAAAAGAATATGAAATGGCGTTTGATTGCCGTTATTGCTATCTTAGTGCTCTCGATGCTGACGAGCATTGGTTTCGCGTGGTCCGTTAGCGCTCAACAAAGTGCATCATTAAGCGAAAAGCAGCGTGAATTAATTCGTGATAACTGCGTATCAATTAAAAGCACACTGAATCAATTAAAAGTGAGTGACGCACTGCTGAGAGTAAATCGAGGTCAGATTTACGAGTCGATGGGCTCCAAATTAATGTCGACATTCAACACACGGCTTTCGAATAACCGACTTGATAACCGAGGCTTAGTTGCCGTGGCAACAGGTTATGATGGTGCGCTAGCTAAATTTAGAACTGACTATCAGGCGTATGAACAACAGCTCGTCACTGCTATTAATATTGACTGTACACAAGACCCTGATGGCTTCCACTTTGCGAATGAAAACGCCCGCACCAAACGTGCCCAAGTTCATGACGACGTGCTACGCCTGCACGAATATATTGAGGATTACCGGTCGGCCGTGAAAGACTTCCAATTAAGTTACGAACGGGTTTCGGGTAATTAACCATGGCTGAACCAGAAAGAAGTATTTTAGAATCGATTAAAGCTCAGGAAGAAGTGCTGGATACATTTTGGGCACGACACCGCTTCTTTTTGATGGTGTTTGGCACGATTATTGTCGCACTTGTCTTGGTTGTGGTGAGTTTGGTTATGTATAACGTCGGCGGTACCGCCCAGCTTGACCTCAGCCGCCCTGGCTATCAATCAGTTAGCGACCAAGTCGAGCGAACCGATGCCATCGACGGCTTCAGTAGCGTTGGCCCAGTAGATGCTGATGTCATCCAAGAGTTTATTGAGTTGTACGACGAGCAGGCCGCCAAAGCAACTGCTGTCGATGCTTTTAATGGCGACCCACTCAATCCGGAGCTGCTCGAATTTACGACTCCAACTGGGGCGCAGTAGCCGCTAACTGACTTAGTAAAAATGCACGCTCGGCCATTGGGCGACAGTTCGCCGAGAAGCTGTTATGGAGGTTACGTCGATGTTCCTGGTAGGTCGGTATGGCGACCTCGACTAGATATGCCAGGCGATCCTCTGGAGTACCCAGAGAGTCGTTACTGCGACCTTCAATGAGGAGGCGGCGAACGTCTCGGTACACACTCGTAGCCAGTCCAGTCGGCATTTCGTAATGGAGATCTCGGACATAATCGAGGTCTTTACTACTGGCGTATAGACCTTCAATCAGGATGAGTGGGCTTGGACGAAGCACGCCCGTTTCGACTGTTTCTTCACTTTGGAAATCGAATCGTCGGTCAATGACTTCTTCGCCACGACGCAGTCGTTCTAGGTCTTGCGCCATAGCGACAGTATCGTAGACGACAGGACTATCCCAGTTGGTCCATGGTCTGCCAGCCATGTTTTCAAGAAAGCGGCGGCCACGGTGGTAGTTATCGGTCGAAAGAATGACTGGACGGAACGATTCGCCGAACCGCTCGGCAATCGAATCGGCGATGTGGCGTACCGCTGTCGATTTGCCAGATCCTGCCATACCCGAGATTCCTCCAACAACAACAGGGTAGCCAAGGCTATAGCGGGAAATCATGTCGTTCACGACTCGCTCGCACAGTTCATCTAACGTTTCAGGGTGCTTAGCCTGTCGTTCTGGGTAGGCATTAAAGGCGATGTTTTCATTGTGATAGGCTATATCATCACTGACGTTGATAAAATCCGTGCCAAATAACTCGGCAACAGACGGGACGGCTTCTTGACGTTCATCTTCCACTAATGGAGTTGGTAATGCATCGATAAAGTCGACCGTTAGCTTCGGGACTGGTTCGGCTCGCCGTTTTGATAGCGGGAATGTGTCGCTGCGTCCTTGGTAATAGGCAAATGCTTGCGGGTTGATGTCTCTTTCGATCTGTAATCGGGAAAGCTTGCCCTCAACGGTTTTACCTTTATTTTTTAGTGCCACCGAATACACCGGCCTATCTGCGTGGTATTCGACGCGGACTCGCAGACTGGCTTCATCCCACGGTTGGTTCAAATAAATCTGCTCGAGTTCAACGGCACCTGCCTTGAAACGTTCAAGTGCTTCTGGGTTGGTTGGGATTAATTTTGCTTCGTCTTCTTTTCGTTTTTGAAACTCCGGATTTGCATCCATTAACTCAATATTTTTTGACGTTAGATTTTGTTCGACTTTGCTCATGTCTTGTTCCTTGCGTATTTAACTGATGACAAATTCAGCATAACGCGCTATTATGACGACGTATAGAAAGTATAATTTGAGTCAAATATGATTGAGTCTGTATCTATTAGCCACCACATCCAGAAGCACATTATTGACGTGTTGATGTATACCGAAATTGCCCGTTTTCGAGATCTTCGTCCACCACGAGTCGATACTAATCTTTTTTCGTATCATCTACAGAATCTACTCAAAGCGAAACTAGTTGAAAAAGTCGAAGGGGGCTATACACTCAGCACCGCAGGGCTTTCTTATGTCGACCGGGTTAGTACCGAACAAAAGACTATCCGAAAGCAACCTAAGATTATTACCATGTTGGTCGTTCAGAACAGTGATGGCGATGTGCTGTTACAAAAACGCGATAAGCAACCGTATATCAACGAGTGGACGTTGCCATACGGCAAACTTCATATCGACGACGTGACCCTGCGAGCTGCCGCTGAGCGTGAAGCAATGGAAAAACTAGGTATTTTTAACGAAAGTTTGGAGTACGCAGGCGATTGCTATATTCGTGTGACAACAGGTGGTGAGTTATTGTCGACCACGCTAGCCCATGTGTTTCGTATGTATGAGGACGACATCAAGAATAGTGACATTTTGCAGTGGGTACGACCACATAAGTTAGCTTCGTATCGTCTGGCACCGGCAGTCGAGGAGGTCGTGGCGCGGACATTCTTTAAAGATATACATTTTTTCGAAGAATTTAATGCCGAACGCCTATAGTGAGGTCAGTGCGAGGTGTTCGCGGAGCCATCCGTCAATTGTGCCCGCACCCATACAGAGGACTAGGGCACCGTTCTTGCGCTCTTGTTCGATCAAGTCCCACAAGTCTTCGTCGAGCGATGCATAGATAATGTCATCCTTATTAGTGACGTGTTGGGAAAGTTCTTCGGGGCTTAAGATTGCTTCGTTCGGATCTTCACGCGTTAGATAGGTTGGCAGCCAGACGATTTTTCGGGCGAGTTCAAATTGGTTCGTGTATGCATCGATCATTCGGTGTTGTCGGCGATTTTGATGTGGTTGATAGACTAACACGATATTGTCCGATAGCTCATGAGCGAGTTGTAGCGTCGCAGCAATTTCACGCGGATGGTGACCGTAGTCACTGTACAGATTGTCGGCTAGGCGTTCGAAACGTCGGTCGGTGCCTGGAAATGCCTCTAGCGTTTTAGTCACTGTTGTGCCGTCGCTGATCTGCAGATATTCACAGGCTTTTACGACAAGACTGGCATTGTGTCGGTTATGTTCACCGGGAATTTTGAGGTCGTTGGCGGTATCCAGGATCCATTCTTTTTCACCAAAAGACGACAGATAGTCTGCATCTTCACCCCAGAGAATCGTGTGCTCAGATTTCTGAATAAACTGTGTAAACGCTTCTTTGTAGCTGTCTTCAGTCGGATAAGTATCGGGGTGATCGTAATCGACGGAAGTGAGCAAAGACAGGTATGGTTCGAAATGGAGAAAATTGCGATCGTATTCGTCGCATTCGTAGACGAAGTATTCGCTGGCAGGGTCAAAGGCACCGCTTGGGCCAAATGGGAGTGTCGTCCCGACCGAATAACTGACCGGCATGCCAAGTTGTTTGAGCGTCCAGACGAACATACCCGTTGTGGTGGTTTTTCCGTGGGTTCCTGACACGGCAATCAACTTCAGATTCTTCTCTTTGATAATGTGCGCAAGCAGTTCATCTCGTTTGGCTGTTTTAATTCCCAAATCACGAGCGAGTGTTAATTCGGGGTGGTTCTCGGGCAGGGCAGCGGTATAGACGAACCAGTCGATTGGCGTCTCTTCGTGGCAGGCACGGAGGTATGAGCCATCTTGGCCGATTTGCACCGCTATCCCTTTTTCGATTAACCGTTCCGTGACGAGGTTTGGTTCGAGGTCAGACCCTACAACAGTGTGCCCAGCATCATGCGCGATTTCAGCCAATGGTCCAACGCCAACCCCACCAAGACCCGAGAAATAGATATTCATAGTGACTAGTATACCACTGGGTTTGCGCTCTGTAGTGAACAGGGTATACTAAAGGCAGTACATTAGTGGGCAAATATAACAAACATGCTTGAAAAGTTACTGCATCGGTTCTTGTTGCGACGTCATTTTTGGCGGTACGCTACTTTTAGTGAAATCGCGGAGTTGTATGCGTCAAAAACGATGCGTATGTTGGCCATTTCAATGGCTGGTTCATTCATGTCGATTTACCTTTTTCAGACCGGGTATAGCGTGGTGTTTATCGCGAGCTTTTGGGCGGCGTATTTTGGGCTGAAAGCACTGATTTCACTACCCGTGGCATCGCTGATTGCTTGGATTGGTGCAAAGCACAGTATTTTGATTTCAAACATCCTCTACATACCAGTGATGGTTGCGTTTGCGCTGCTGCCCGTATATGGTCCATGGTTATTGATTGTCGTGGCAGTCTTGCAAGCAATCTCGACGTCGTTATTTATGATTGCCTATAACATCGACTTTTCGAAGGTAAAGAGCGCTACCCACGCTGGCAAAGAAATCGCCTACATGAACATCGTTGAAAAAGTGACGTATGGCGTTAGTCCGTTAATCGGCGGTTTGTTGGCGTTCTTGGTCGCTCCAGAATTTGTGCTGATTGTCTCAGGAGTTTTGTTCGCCTTGGCGGCGTTGCCGCTCCTCGCGACCGCCGAACCAGAGGCGCCTCGCCAAAAACTACAGTTCGCTGGGTTCCCGTGGCACTTGGTTAGGGGGATGGGGGTTTCACAGAGTGCATATGGCTTTGATGTTTTTACGTCTGGCAACGCGTGGTCGCTGTACGTCGCAATCTTTATTATCGGGATTACCAGTTCTAACGAAGTCTATTTGGTTAATGGGCTATTGCTGTCTGTCGTCGTTGTCGCAGCGATAGCGGCATCGTACACTTACGGCCTTCTGATTGATCGTAAGAAGGGCAAGCAGCTGATGCGAGTGGCTATTATCGCAAATGCGTTAACTCACGTTTCGCGACCGTTTATTTCGACACCGGTATCAGTTGCTGGGCTCAACATTGCCAACGAAGCGGCGACAACAGGTTATACCATGTCGTATCGTCGGGCGGTGTACGATAATGCTGACTTATCGGGACGACGCACCTTGTATCTGGGGATTCTTGAAGTGCTGGGTAGTACAGGAGCTGCACTGTCGGCTGGAGTATTAGCTATCTTGGCGAGTAGTTTTGGTAACGAAATTGGCCTCAAAGTATTCTTTGTGGTTACCGGATTGGTTGTCTTATTGATTCTGACCGCCCGGTTCCCGCTGTATCGCCGCTAAGGATACGCGTGCTACAATAAAGGCAAGCAGTTTTAGGTGGGATAACCTTTTATACCGTGGTAGATAAACGACGAGTCAAACAGAGGATCAAAGGTCTTCAGCAAATTAAGACATGGCAGTTAGTGATACTGTTGATTTTAGCTGGGTTTGTCGCGGCAACTTTCTTGCGCTTGAACAATATCGGCATGGTCGAACGGCGGGCGGCAGTTCTGGTGGCTGACGAACAGGGTGACGAAGAAGAAATGATTGCAAGATTGTACGATTTACAACGCTATGTTTCGGCTCACATGAATACTGACCTTGGGCGGGGTGTGTATTTGCAAGAAAGCTACACAAGGGACGTTCAAGACTGGCAGGCAGAGCAATACGGCGATCGAAATCCGAACGGTAATATTTACAAAAAAGCCCAAGAAGTTTGTGCACCACAATTTAGCATCTATACGACCGCTTACTTGCAATGCACCACTAGTGAATTAGAAAAATATCCCGCTGCCGATGAGTTGGCTGATGGCTCAAACAAGCCACGCCAAGAGACGTATATTCACGCATTCGCCAGTCCAGTTTGGTCACCTGATTTCGCCGGGTGGTCGTTGGTCATCTGTGCATTTTTGGTGGTCTTGATTATTTTACGGATTATTGCGCTCGCTATTTTACGGTTGATGCTGAGTCGCCACTACAAGTCAATCTAGTGTTGACAGGGGTGTCTATTTGGATATACGCTTAACATCGTATAGCACTAATAGGAGGTATAAGAATCTACCATGGCTTACAGTCACACAAACTCAAAGGGAGTTACCTACTACCTACACAGCACCGAAGTAACACTTCGTGGTGGAAAACCACAAACTATCTACTTCTTTGCAAAGGTTGAGAACAACCCTAAAGGTACTCCAGTTGATCTTCCTGAAGACCGCGTTGTTAAAGAAAACCCACGCAACGGCTTCTTGACAGTTTCAAAGAAAAAATAGTCCTTTGCTACATAAAAACTTGCACCATAAGCAATTTGGGTCTATACTAGCCCCAAACAAACAGGTGCCAAAATTGCCCCCGCCCCGGGGGCTTTTTTGTGACCTGTAAAGGGCAAGTCACTTTGCTGAGTATGCTATAGTGAGCATAAGCATGATAAAACAAATGACGAAATCACAACAGTCGGGCTTTACGTTGGTTGAGCTTGGTGTTGTCATTGGTGTTATTGCCGTCCTGTCGGTGATTACCATGGTTGGCTACGGTGCGTGGCGACAAAATATTGATACAGCTTCAGCGAAGAGTGATTTATCTGGCGTCATGGGCGGCATGGAAGCAGCTCGGTCGTGGGAGGATGCTGACGGGTATCCTGTATTCTCTGAAAACACCGCTATAGATGGTACTAATGACACCAGTGATATCTTTGAGCAAAGTGAAGGGGTGAGTTTAACGTATCGCTGGGGCGACGCTGATGGATACTGTGTGGATGCATCAGTTTCTTTAGGCGCGACGACCTTTTATGTAAACACGTTCGAGAAAAAAGCTATCCAAGATGGGACATGTCCTGTTTCACCACTGTAATATTGTGATAAACTAGAATTTATGGGAACAATTATTTCTGTCAAAAAGTTGGTCAAACGCTACGGCGATAAGACGACGGTTGACGGAATTTCTTTTTCGGTCAAAGAGGGGGAAGTCTTTGGCATCCTTGGTCCAAATGGGGCGGGGAAGACGACTACACTTGAAATGATTGAAGCCTTGCGCCCGATTGATGGGGGTGAAGTTATGTTGGATGGGCTCGACGTCCGAAAACGACCAGCTCAGGTTAAACAAATTATTGGTATTCAACTGCAAGCGACCGCATTTTTCGATAAGTTGACGCTCCGCGAACAACTGCGTATGTTTAACGATTTATATGGGGCGAACAGCAACCCGGACGAATTATTAGCGGAAGTTCAATTAACTGACAAAGCGAAAAGCTACGTTGAAAATCTTTCTGGTGGCCAACGCCAGCGCTTTAGTATTGCGGCGGCACTGGTGAATAATCCGCGAGTTTTGTTTCTCGACGAGCCAACGACAGGACTCGATCCACAGGCGCGTCGTAATTTGTGGGATTTGATTCAGCAAATTAAGAAAAAGGGTATCACGGTTGTCTTGACGACTCACTATATGGACGAGGCGGAACTACTATGTGACCGCATCGCGATTATGGACAACGGTAAGATTGTGACGATTAATACGCCAAAGAATTTAATTAAGGAATTAATTGGTCGTGGGTTCAAGAAGCCGCAACACGTTGAGCAAGCTAATTTGGAAGATGTGTTTATTGATTTGACTGGAAAGGATCTGCGCGAATAATGAATCGGCACTATTTTAAAACAATTTTTGCCCTGGCTCGTGCCTACACGCGACGATTTTTCCGTGATAAGGTTGGGCTCTTCTTTACGTTCCTGTTTCCGCTGCTCTTCCTGTTTGTGTTTGGGTATCTGAATTCAGGTAATACCGACATTAACTTTGATGTTGCGGTCCTGAACGAATCTGACACCAGTTTCGCCACTGAATTTGAGAAGCAATTGAATGACAGTGAAACCTTTACGGTGACCGATGATACTGATTTCACGGCCGCCACCGAACGAATGGGGCGAGGCGAGCTTGATTCGATCGTGAAATTACCAGAAGGCTTCGGCACACCGAATGCCCAAGGACAGCCAAGCGGAGAGGTCGTCGTGTATTACAGCGAAGCGAGTCCACAATCCGGTCAGACGGTAGCTGCAGTTTTGAACCAAACACTTGATCAGATTAATCAAAGCTTAGGCCAGTCAGCACCGCCGCTCAGTGTGACGCAAGAATCAACCGCGACGGCTGATCTATCGGCGTTTGACTATGTGTTCGCTGGACTACTTGGGTTCACTATTTTGAGCTTGGGTATTTTTGGACTGGCGAATCAATTGCCAGCCGAGAAAAAGACGGGGGCGCTGCGACGGCTACGTGCCGCACCGGTGACCTCAGGGCAAATCATTTTTGCGAACATGCTGTACTACATGCTGGTCGGTATCATCAGTATCGTGCTGATGTTCTTGGTCGCAACCTTTGTCTTTGACTTTACGATGAGGGGTGATTGGCTGCTCTTGTTTGGCTACATCGTCATTAGTATTGTTTTGATGTTCGGCTTTGGGCTGGCGATTGGTGGCTGGGCAAAGAACGAGACACAGTCGGCTGCGTTGACACAGTTGGTGGCGTTACCGATGATGTTCCTGTCGGGTGTGTTCTTCCCACGGTTCCTGATGCCCGAGTGGCTACAGGGCATTACGACGTTCTTCCCACTGACGCCGATTGTTGATGGGTTACGCCTGATCATGACAGAGAGCTATAGTTTGTTTGAATTGTGGCCACAAATTGGCTTGATTGCGGTTTGGATGGTTGTTATCTATGTGATTGCCATCCGTGTCTTCCGTTGGGAATAGCTCGACCTCAAGAGCCGACTATGGTATAACATAAGCATGACACGACACCACGATAATGCCGATTCACCAGCTTTGTTTGAAATGGGTGATTTTGGTGGCGAAAGACCAGCGCCGACCGTCCCTGAGCGGACAACACAAGTACCTGTTCCGCCGCGGAGGGCCGCAGAACCATCGTGGGGTGAACGGTATCGGGAAGAGAACGGGGCACAACGAGACCTAGGTGGTAATGTGCCTGATCGTGCAGCAATGGAAGCATTACGACAAGCCGAAAACGCTCGGCAGCGTGAAGTAAACCGAAGGGGTGCTGCAGCGGTACGTGCGGTAGGGCCTTTACCGAAAACCAATCACGACTTCGCTCGCCTAAGAGCTGCCAATGAGCGACGAGAAGATCCTTGGGGCGAGAAAAAACAATAACTGCCGGATAAGCCGGCAGTTATTAGTCTGAAGGAGAAGTAGATTATTTCTTGTTCTCTTCGACTTCGAGGTCAACACCACCACTCACGCCAATAACGACGTTAAAGATGAAGGCGACCAGAACACCATACAGCCATCCGAGGGCTGCAGCAAGCAGTGGGTAGAGCACAATCGCGGTCAAGATGATCGCTAGTGAGCCAACCAAGTTACCGGCAAAGCCGCCATCGCTGGTTGCGAGGAAGTTAACGGTAGCCACGATAGCTGCAACGATACCGACCGCGAGGCCGATAATCAGGTTGACAGTCCCGATCAGCTTACCAATTGACATGACGCCCACACGTGTTACGGTTAGATTCTTCATACCGATGTCTCCTTTATGGTTACTGCCTTCATGATATACCCAGCTTGCTTTCAGTGCAAGTCACGACAACAAAAAAGCCCACTGTCAAATGAGTGGGTAATTTGGTTATGTGTCAATTTTGGTAAAGCGAGGGATAGTGTTGCCATCAATCATGACTGTTTCGAAAAACATATCGTACGGTCGGACCCAGATGCCGTATGGCTCGTACAACGCTTTATAGACCACAAATCGTTCTTCGGTCTCGGTGTGCGTGCCTTCGCCGATAACTTCGTATTCATTGCCTTTGTAGTGGCGGTATCGCCCGGCAATATCAGAGGTATTTTCTTTCATAATAGTAGTATAGCAAACGGAGGTAATTTAACAGTAAGTTAAGACAGTCGATAATATCGATTGAACCAGAATGTAAAAAGCCCCCATCGCGGGGGCTTTTTATTGATTACTGGTGGTCTTTGATAAACGTAATAATGTCTTCGAAAGATGGGCTATAGCCATCGTCTGCGTTAACAATTAGCTGTGGCACCTCAAGTGCAATCGGATGCGCGGTGTTGTCGAGGTTTCCAGCGTGGAAGTCGGCTCGGGCCAGTAATTCCTCTCGTCGG
>JAUIDL010000076.1 GCA_030428585.1 bacterium
TCACCCTTAGACTACAAACTTTAGCTGAGTCTTTCCTTAAGATAAGCCCTAAGGTTTTCTACAATTACGGGATCTTCCAGCGCGAGGTCAACAACTGCCTCGATATATTTCAACTGATCACCCGTATCGTGCCAAACGCCGTCGATAAAACAGCCGTACACTTCGCCTTCTTCAGCAAGCTCGTTCACACTATGTGAAAGCCCGATTTCACCCCCGTGGCCAATCTTTTCTTGCTCCAGATATTTCCAGATTTCTGGAGTTAAGAGATAACTCCCGACCGATGCGAACTCCGACGGTGTTTCTTTTTCACCTGGCTTTTCAATCAATGTCTTCAGACGAAAGACGCCGTCACCCAGGTCATCCTGCAGGGCCGCCATACCGTATTTATCTGAATCTTTTTTATCGATTTTTGTCAGTGAAATAACCGATTTACCTGTTTTTTCATACGCTTGCTTTAATTGGAGCGGCCATGGGGTTTCGCTTCGAAAGAAGTCGTCAGCAAAGAACACAAAAAATGGCTCATCGTCATTAATCAAGTGACGCGCATTCAGAATCGGGCGAGCATTCCCTTTGGGCGACCCTTTTTGACGAAGGTAGACAAAGTTTGCCATCTCGGCAACGCGCTTGATCTCATCAGCTTTGTCGTCTTTACCTTTTTGGCGTAACTCATTCTCGAGTTCATCACTCCGATCAAAGTGATCCTCGATAGCGCGCTTTGTCGAACCAGTGACAATAATCACTTCGGTCACTCCGGCCGCGACCGCCTGCTCGACAATCACCTGAATCACCGGACGATTCACGAGGGGGAGCATTTCTTTTGGCATTGCTTTGGTCTGGGGCAAAAAACGCGTTCCAAGCCCTGCTGCACAAATAATCGCTTTTGTCGGTTGCTTCATCGCTACTTCTCCATTTCTTGTCGCAATAATTGCTGTGCCAAGGCTGGATTGGCTTTTCCTTGCGAACGTTTCATCACTTGACCAACCAAATAGCCGATAGCTTTTTCTTGTCCAGATTTGATATCAGCAATCGATTGAGCGCTCGCTGGATCGGCCAGAACTTCTTGGACAATGGCTCGTACTGCACCCTCATCACTGACCTGTAGCAGATTCTTCTCTTCGGCAACGTCACGAGGATTACGGTCGTTCGTCAGTAGGAAGGCAAAGATTTCCTTCGCCGCCGTGCTGGATAGTTCATTGGCGCTCACCATCTCCGCAAGTTTCGCATATCCAGTTGCGCTAAAGTTCGTCATCACGACGGTCTCATCAGATTCGGTTTGTGACATCGCGCTTGCAATCCAGTGTGCCACTTTCCGCGCCGCCTCATCGCCATGCTCGTGCAAAATCTGAGTCACCAATTCGGCGTATTCACGTTTTGCCAACAATGCCTCGTTCACCGAACGATCAAGCGCCAAGGATTGCCACTCCTGGCGATAGTACGATGGTAGTTTGCCGACAGCTGATTGCATGTCGTGAATTTCTTCGTCGGTCAGGACAATTGGAGGAATGTCCGCATCGGGCATATATCGATAATCCTGCGCATCTTCTTTACTGCGCTGCGAACTGGTTTTGCCAGTCGCATCGTCCCAGCCACGAGTTTCCTGAACGACGACTTCACCTTTTTCGAGTAACTCAATTTGGCGTTCAAATTCGTATTCTGCCGCTCGCTCGACACTGCGGAATGAGTTCAGGTTCTTCACTTCAGCCCGCTTACCCAGTTCAATCGATCCTTTTGGCGCCACTGAAATGTTCACGTCAAAGCGCATATTGCCATGATACAAATCCCCGTTCGTCACTTCTGCATACGTCATCAAACGGTGCAGTTCGGTTGCATAGGCTTTCGCTTCTTCAGCCGAATGGATGTCCGGTTCAGAGACGATTTCAATCAACGGCGTTCCTGCACGATTCAAATCAACTAGACTATAGGTTCCATGATGAGTCAGCTTGCCTGCGTCCTCTTCCATATGAGCGTGGTGGATGCGGACGTGAACCGAAGAGCCATCGACTAACGGTGCGTCAACATACCCAGCCAAGATAATCGGTTGGTACATCTGACTAATCTGATAGCCTTTTGGTAAATCTGGATAAAAATAGTGTTTTCGATCAAAACGGCTGACTTTGGCTATTTCCGCGTTCAGGGCTTTTCCCGCACGAACCGCGAGAACCACCGCTTCGTGATTCAAAACAGGCAGCATGCCTGGTAACCCAAAATCAATCGGACCTGTTGCAAGATTGGCTTCTTTGTCGCGGGCATCATTGTCGGAGCCGCTAAATAATTTCGAAGCCGTTTTTAACTGCACGTGGCATTCGATACCAATCGTCATTTCGTATTTGTCTCGCAGTGCAGCCTCAATCATTAGACAGCTCCTAGGTCTTTCAGACCTTGTTTAAACGCGGCCAGTGCTCGTCGAGCAGATTCGTAATTAATCTTCACATCTGATTCGTGCGCAATTTGGTTACGTAATTTATGTGCTGACCACACTGCGTTCGCGTTTGACCAGCTCTTTTGATAACTCTTCATTCGCTCGCCCATTGTCTGACCGCTAATATTGCGCTCTCGCAGTGCTTGATCGAGTAATTTATCGGCGTTCATGACACACAGCTGATGACTCGCCGCATCATCATGACGAAGCTTTTGTTCAATTTCCATCCATTTTGTTCGATATCGCTCGACATCAAGATGACGAGGGCCACGTTTGGTTAGCGTGATGATGGTAAATAACAATCCAGCGAACATCATTATCGCTGCGAAAAATAAAATCATCATGACGTTTTGGTCCATTACACGGTCTCCTCTATTTGTTTTGCG
>JAUIDL010000077.1 GCA_030428585.1 bacterium
CCCTCCGATAACGATCAGTCCTCGTTTTGGACCAGGAACGGCACCGCGCAGACCAATCAAGTTGTTCTCGACGTCAACGTAGCTGACGACCAAGTTCTTGACGGTAACCTGCTCGTGGCCCATGTGGCCAGCCATTCGCTTACCTTTGAAGACTTTTTGTGGATACATCGAACCAATCGATCCTGGACGACGAGTGTTACCCTTACCACCGTGTGTTTTCTTGTGGCGGTTAAAGTTGTGACGCTTAATGTTTCCGGCAAAGCCTTTACCTTTGCTCGTTCCTGTTGCATCAACGAGGTCACCAACCTCGAATGCAGTAACGTCAATTGTGCTGCCGACCGTAACCTCTTCAGGTAGGGTCTCAACACGAAACTCGCGAATGTACTTCGGAGTTACTTTGCTGGTCTTAACGTGTCCAGCTACGGCCTTGCTCAGGTTCTTACCCTCACCAAACCCTACTTGCACTGCGTTGTAGCCGTCGCTTTCGACAGACTTTACCTGAGTCACAGTGACAGGGCCAGCTTGAATAATGGTCACAGGCACTGCCTGGCCATCTTCGCTGATGATTTGGGTCATACCAATTTTGGTACCGAGAAGTGCTTTCATCGCCTTCTTACTCCCACTTAAAATTCTTGGTGGCTGGCAGTATCCGTATCTGTTAGGACTGACCAATTCACCAAGAATCGTTGATATTTCGTAAATGTTACCTTCTGACTGTAGCAAATTTTACCCCTTTCGTCAAGAGGTGCCACCGCCTGGGCGTCAGTGTATACTAAGAGCCAATGAGACATGAACATCGAGCCATAAAACCACGCAGGCAACATTGGTTGACTCGTCATTGGCTGGTGCTTGTTATTGTCGTCGTCTTGTCTGCCGGGGCATTTCTGCTGACCAGTTGGCTGGTATCGGCAAAAGAAGCCGAGATTGCGGAGACGCAAACCCAAAACGCAGCAACACTGGCTGAATTAGATCAAGAAATCGAGGAAATCAAGGCACGCAAAGCCGAGGAAGAACGACTTCGCAAGCTTGAGGAAGCGAAGAAGACCGCCGCAGCCGTTATCGCAAATCCACAAAAAAGTTCGACGATTGACGCATCGACGTGTAACGTTTCTGGAACACACAATGATCCAAGCCAAATCGATGTCCTCGTGAACAAAAAACACTGCGTACAACCGTTATCCTATGCCCCTACCGATTTAGTAACTGCGTACGGCGCAACACTCAGCGCCAAAGCGATAACGCAATTCAAGAAAATGTATGAAGCTGCTCAGGCGGCCGGCCAAGGATTTTCAGTGACCAGTAGCTACCGATCGTATTCAACCCAGGTCAGTACCTACAATTATTGGGTTGGTGTCAGTGGTGCAGCTGGTGCCGATACCTACAGCGCCCGTCCAGGCTATAGCGAGCACCAAACCGGATTCGTGATTGATGTGGCCAATGCTAGCGGCAGCTGCGCACTCGATTGCTTTGGCACCACCTCGCAGTATCAATGGATGCAAAAAAACGCCGCAAAGTATGGTTTTATCCAGCGCTATTACAAAGGCTACGATGATATCACCGGCTATACAGCCGAAGAGTGGCATTACCGCTATGTCGGCGCCGATGTTGCCCAGGATATGAAGACCAAAGGCGTCAAGACATTAGAGCAGTACTGGGGTCTGCCTGGCGGCAAATATTAAAAACCCTTGCATACTGATGTGTTTTCGGCAATAATACAAGCATAAGTAATTTATCTGATAAAAAGGTGTAAGGGCATTGTATGGTGGCTAAACAATCAACCAAACGTAAGACAACGACCAAGAAAGCTCCGGCGAAGAAGCAGGCGCCAGCTCGCTCTCGTTCAACCAAAGCAGTAACTGCGAAGAAAGCACCGGCTCGAAAGCGCACGACAGCTCGCAAGACGACCGCGAAACGAAACAGTAAAATGGTATCATTCCGCGTCTACCGTGATTCGACGCCGTTTTCGAACACGTCAGTCACTCGTCAAACTGTTTACTGGGCAATCCTACTGCTTGTTATCGTCCTCATGCAACTCTGGATTCTGAAGATTCAAGTTGAGATTGCTGATCTGACGAACTCGATTTTGTCTCAATCACTCTAATGACACCGACATCAAAAAACCTCCGCTGTGATGCGGAGGTTTTTTAGTTTTTCGTTCGAAACTACATACGAATTTCTGCATCGACACCAGCTGGCAAGCTGAGGTTCTGCAGGTTGTCGATAGTCTTTGGGGTTGCGTTGGTGATGTCAATCAAGCGCTTGTGCACGCGCATCTCGAAGGCTTCACCACCCTTTTTGTAGACGTGCGGAGATTTGACGACCGTAAATGTGCTGCGACGTGTTGGCAGTGGCACTGGTCCTGAAATCGAGGCACCACTGCGAATCGCGGTGTCGATAATTTGTTTTGCTGATTGGTCAATGACCTTGTGGTCGTAGGCTTTCAGGCGAATACGAATCCGTAGGCCTTCGTCCTTTTTTGCTTCTGCCATAAGAAATAGTCCTTTCCGTGGCGTGCTCCGTAACCTCTGCTCGAATCGGTGTTGTTCGCGTCTGGCCGAGTTCTCGGGGCGATTAGTAATACCTACATAACATACCACGAAGCCGCCTGTTCGTAAAGCTGAATAATTGATATCCTGTGTATAAATGATATAATAATGTAATTCGACATCCGTCGTGTTCCTTACATTTGAACGATAGGACCTTGCAATGAGCGATTCCCACAGCATCGACTTGGCGAACGCCATTCGAGATGAAGTTCGTGTGCTTCTGACTACCGACGCCGTAGACTTGTCTA
>JAUIDL010000011.1 GCA_030428585.1 bacterium
GCGACATCATCATGGTCGAATACGGTGACTTCCAGTGCCCTGGCTGTGGTAGTGCACACCCGAACGTCAACACACTGCTAGCTGAATACGGTGACCGCATCACCTTTATTTTCCGCAACTTCCCGCTAACCAGCATTCACCCGAACGCTAAAGCGGCGGCAGCTGCGGCTGAAGCAGCGGGCCTGCAGGGACAATACTGGGAAATGCACAACCTCTTGTTTGAGAACCAAACCAGCTGGAACACGGCTAGCGCATCCGAACGAACCGAAATCTTTAACGGGTACGCCGAAAGCCTCAATCTCGACATGGGACAATTCGAAACTGATTTCCGTGGGACATCAGTCAACAGCAAGATTAGCTTCGACCAAGCCCTTGGCACCAAAGACGGCGTCAACTCAACCCCATCATTCTTCCTGAACGGTGAGCCACTGGCGAAAGATGCTGCTGAAGGTTTGCTACAAGGTGACCTGACCGCCATCAAAGCCTTACTCGACGACCTGCTCGACGAAGAATAATCGCGGCAATAAGAAAACACCCCGGTGCCTTGGGGTGTTTTTGTTGTTTCGAATTTTGGTATTGCTCAAACCTCGCAGAGATTTAGTGAGCAATGAAGATTCGCCAATCGGCGGGCACCACATCCACTGCTATCTTTTTGCGCCTGGAAGGCACAATTTCGATGGCTATAGGCATGTGATTTTTCACTCCTTTGTACTATGTACAGCCTCACGTACGTCGACCTTTAATTACTAGTTTTGACGTGAAACACAATACTAATAGTATCAAACCTGTATAAAACAGTCAAGAATAGGCGTGCTGGGTAACGCTTCTGTTTTAATCATAAGATAAGATTGTCCCGAGCACAAGCACTTTTTTGATGGAACTGTGGAAAAGCTCGTGTTTACTCAGCGACACCAGGTGCTTCACCTGGCTCGGCGGCACGAAGCGGTCGCTCTTTCAGGAAGAACGCGGCAACGGTCGCAAGAACCATCAAGCCACTGGCGAGAATAAAGATACGGTGGAGGCTGTCCGAGAAGCTTTGCGCTACTTTATCAGAGAACTCATCTTGCTCGGCAATAAACTCTTCGCTGACTTGGTCGCGAACTGACTCTGGTAATTGATTAAATTGCTGCTGCGCATTATCGCGCACAATTGTTTTTACTTCGGGGGTATTTAGGGTCACTAACGTATTGGCATCGTCAAGCTCACCGAATTGCTCTACCGCCGCTGTGTTTTGCGACAAATGGTTTACATATGAAGTCTGTTTAATCGAGTCGATGTTTGCCACAATTCCAGCAGTCAGCATGGCACCAAACACCGCCGTTCCGATCGTCGAGCCAAGGCTTCGGAAAAGTTGATTAGAACTGGTCGCGACTCCCAAATCTTTCTGGGCGAATTCACTCTGAACCGCCAAGTTCAGCACCGGCATACCGACACCCATACCCAGACCAATAATGACCATAATAAACGCTTCGTAGCCGTACGACACTTCTGGCGTTAACGTGGTCAGTAGCATCATGCCAATCGTCGCGACAACAAAGCCAACTTGGATAAACGGCTTATAGTGCCCTATGCGAGAAATCAGCTGCCCCGAAATAATACTGGTGAGCATTATACCGCCGACCATCGGCAAGAGCATCAATCCAGATTCAGTCGGTGATGCGCCAAACACCTGCTGGTTAAACTGCGTCAGATAGAGGATCGAACCCATAAAGGCCGCTCCAAACAACCCAGCAATCAGAACGATCATATTAAAGTTATGGTTCTTAAAGAATCGCAGTGGCAAAATTGGCTCGGTTGCTTTTCGTTCGGTCAAGATAAAGCCAACCCCAGCCGCTCCGACAATCGTAAACATAATCGCTCGAAGCACTGTCAGACTCATACCAGTCGCGTCCAAGAGTCCGGCAAAAATGGTGTCAGTGTTATCAACCGCCAAAATCAAGACCGAGAGCATAATCGCCAATAATGCAGCACCAAGATAGTCGATAATTGGCTTTTTAGCATGCTTCAACGCCGGACTGTAAATCGCAATTAAGGTAAAGGCAATGATACCAATTGGCACGTTAATAAAGAACGTCCACCGCCAATCGGTCGTCAACCCAAAAATCATCTGCCCTTCAGTCAGCCAACCTCCTAGTAACGGACCGACAACGGAACTCAGGCCAAACACTGCCCCAATCAAGCCTTGCCACTTCCCTCGTTCACGAGCAGCAAACAAGTCACCGACAATCGTAAAGGCGTTTGCCATGATGATACCACCGCCGATACCCTGGACGGCTCGCCATAAAATAAGCTCGGTAATACCACCGCTCAGCCCGCTCATCAGCGAGCTAAGAGCAAAAATCGCCACACCGATTAACAGAATTTTTCGACGACCGAATAGGTCAGATAATTTTCCAGCAATCGGGACCGCAATAGTGGTCGTTATCAGATAAGCAGTGACGACCCAACCGAGTGATTCAAATGCATGGAACTCTTCGACAATCCGGCCCAGCGCGGTTGCAATAATCGTCTGGTCCAGCGCCACCAAAAAGAGGCTGGCCATGACCGAAATCATGATAATTAATTTGCGACGCAAACTAAGATGATGATGCACTTTTTCTCTCTTTCTATTTGAAGAATTTCGTAACTATACTCAGTATAGCACACTTCCGTGGCTCGCCTCTGTTTGTTATACTTATGGTAACGTGAAGGGCATCGACTTTTTTTCTGTTCCCGTCTCACTCCGCCGCCTCGGGGCTTTCCTGATGTTTTTACTCCTCACCGTCACGCTCGTCTCGACTGCCGCCAGTGCCATTACCCCTATTTCGCAAAATTATTTAACCGAAAACCCTACTCCGGTCGGTTCGATTGTTAGTCTGAAAGATAACGCGGTCGACGAAGTCCTCGCTTCATCAAGCTCGACCGTCGACAGCATTATTGGCGTTGTGATTGCCAGTGGTACTGCTCTGATTGAACTGACGGGGCAAAGTCCGACGGAAGTCCAGGTTGCCACCAGCGGCATCGCGCAGGTCTTGGTATCAGACATTAACGGCGAGATTAAACAGGGCGACCACATCACCGCCTCACCAATTTCTGGAGTTGGCATGAAAGCCACCGATAATATTCGAATTGTTGGTGTTGCTCAGGGTGACCTAGGCGGAGCTGGCACCAAAACCGATTTGTACCGCCACTCAGATGGTACCGAACAGGAAATCTTACTTGGACAAGTGCCCGTGTTGATCAACGTGGCATACTTTTTCAAAGAGCCGGACCGTACCCTCGTTCCAAGCGCTATCCAAAATGTCGCCAACGCGCTAGCCGGAAAATCAGTCAGTACATTGCCAATTGTGTTGGCTGCGGCAGTTTTTTTGATCATGCTTATCGTTGTTGTGAGTATAATTTATTCTATGATACGCAGTAGTATTATTTCGGTGGGGCGTAATCCTCTTTCCCAATCAGCTATCTATCGCGACCTGATTCAGTTATCGGCGCTGGTACTTGGTATTCTGGCAGTCGGCTTTGCGGCAATTTACTTAATTTTGACGAGGTTATAGCGTATGGATATGCTCAGCGTCATTCTCATCGTCATAAACGCCCTGGCCGTCGGGATCATTGGTACGATTGCCGTTCAACACGCAGTCGCTTACTTTAAAAAAGACGACGAGCGCAAAAACAATGTCGCCGCCCCACGTATGACGGCTGATATGCGACAAGAGCTTTTGGCCGAAGCCGAAGAAAAATTCCGACAAGAAATCAGCGCAGCCGCCAGTCAATTACACGACGACATCTCGACAACAACAGGCGATTTGAGTAGTCACGTCACGAAGGTTGGTGGTGAGATTATTTCACTGGAAATGCAGCGCTACCGCGATGCTCTGGATGCGCTGCGACGCCAAACCGAGCAGATTATTCAACAAGCCCAACTGTCGGTCAGCCAACACCAAACCGAATTCATGAATCGTTCGACCGATCTAAGGACTGAACTGGACGAGAAACTCCGTGCCGATGTCGAAGCCAGCAAACAACAGATTCTGAGTCAGCTCGATACCAAAGTTGCCGATGCGGTAACATCCTTCCTGATTGACACCCTGCAACACAACGTCGACCTTGGTGCTCAAGCTGATTACATGCTCGCGACACTCGAGGAACACAAGGATGAGATTATCAACGAGGTCAAACAATGAACCTAGAACTCCCCGCAACCGTTGCCTCAGCCCAAGACCTGGCTGGTTTGATCACTGAGATTCGACAATTCTCTCAGTGGTATCTGCATGAAATCGTCAAGCAAAAAGTCGGTAGCAAAAAAACTGCCGGTAATACCGAGCCAGAAATCTCTGAGGCTGCCCGTGTTCTGCTGCAAAAAACCAGTGCAGGCAAACCACTGTCTCGTCAGGACTTCGACACGCTCATCAAGGGACTCGAGACCTTTCAAAAACAAGCACCGGCCGTGACCTTTACCCTCGCTGCGCCTGCAACAGGAGCCGTCAAACAAAAACTCGTCACGTGGTGCCGTCAAAACATTGCGCCAACTACCCTTGTGTCATTTCAACACAACAGCACCATTCTCGGTGGCTTAGTCATGCGTTACAAGAGCCGGGTCTACGACTGGTCGTTCCGTCGGGCTATCCTTGAAAACGCCCAGAAATTCCCAGAGGTACTACGTCGTGTTTGATAATCAGCGCTTCCAACAGCTCGTCGAAGCCGACAACCTGACCGGCGAAGTCGTCGCAGTCAACAGCTTCATCATCGAAGTCCGTGGCCTTGAAGGCATTCGTCTGGGTGCCCAGGTCTTGTTCGAAGATGGTCAACGCGGTATCGTCCGTGAAGCTTACGGTGACCGCGTCATCCTGTTTAACATTGATTCAGAAAAAATGGCTCCAGGAACGCTCGCGGTTCTGGAAAATGACCTGCTCAGTGTCCCTGTCGGAAAATCACTAGTTGGACGCGTCATTAGCCCGATGGGTGACCCGTTGGACGGCAAAGGACCGATTAAAACAACCGAAACATCCGGTGCTTTCAACCCAGCACCAGGAATTATGGCTCGCAGCATGTTAAATGAGCAACTTGCCAGTGGCGTGACGGCTGTCGACATGTTCTTCCCTATCGTTCTTGGTCAGCGTATCGCCATTCTTGGTGACAGCAAGTCTGGTAAAAGTACGTTCCTGGGCCAGCTCAGCGCCAACCAGCAAGACACCGACCGTATTGTTGTCTACGTCCTGATCGGGAAACGTAAAGTTGACGTCGAACACCTGTTGGCCGAACTGGAAAAGTCCGGCGCGATGAAAAGCACCATTGTGGTCTTAGCCGATGTCTTCGATTCGTTGACCCTGTCCTACCTCGCGCCGTATGCCGCCTGTGCCATGGCCGAAAACCTGTGGTACGCCGGACAAGACGTGGTGATTATCTACGACGACCTGACCAGTCACGCCGAGGCCTATCGTCAGCTATCACTACTTCAAGAAGTCGACCCAGGGCGTGACTCGTTCCCAGGCGACATGTTCTATGCCCACTCGAGTCTGTTGGAACGAGCCGGAAAACTGTTATCAAATGGCAAAACACTGACCTCTCTGCCGGTTGTGTTGACACCTGGTGATGACATTACCGCCTACCTTTCCACTAGTATTATGTCCATTACCGACGGTCAGATTGTGCTGGACCTTGGTGTGTTTCGTCAGGGTATTCGCCCAGCTGTCAATGCTGGTCTCTCGGTCTCGCGTGTCGGTGGTCAAGCGCAGACAAAACGTCAAAAAGGCTTGTCGAGCACCCTCTTTAAAACGCTGGCCAAATACAAACAGGCAGAAGAATTCTCCCACTTTGGTTCCAGCCTTTCCAAGGATGCGCGTATTGACCTGACGCTGGGTAAACAAATCTATAAAGCGCTTGGCCAGCCACCAGAGCAACGATTCTCACTGCTCGAGCAACAATTGATGCTCGAAACAATCTTGCATGGTAAGGGCGACATGGAAATCGACGTTGATGCTTTGAAATCAGCGATTCACGACATCGCCCCTCGCGTGAAAGATGAAGCCGAATACGATAAAGTAGAAGATGATTTGCTGAATAAGTACGGCAAGAAAATTGTCGCTGTCGTCAAAGAAGGCGAAGCGCCAGCTGATGGCGAGAAACCAGCCGCTGAAGCCGAAAAACCAGCCGAGCCAGCAAAAGATGCCAAAGAAGATAAAAAAGCCAAGAAAGACGAGGCTAAATAATGCGCCGCGCGAATCTGATTGAAAAAGAAGGTGTCCAAATTGGTACGGTCGAGGACTTGACCGGCGTCTTCGAGAGCATCGCCAGTACGCAGGTCGCCAAAGTCAAACACAAAGTTGAACTGTCCAAACAATTCTTCCAACTGCTTTGGTCACGCTATAGCGCTATTCGTATCGACCCAACGACTCGTATCACCAGTCGCCAAGAACGTGAAGGTAACGGTCGCCAAGCCTTTGTCATTATTTCCGCCGAAGCGGGGCTAAGTGGCGACATTGACCAACGGTTGATTGAAACGATGCTCCAAAATTATGACTCTGCGTCCACAGATATTGTCGTCCTCGGTAGTCACGGCGCCACCCAACTAACGCAGCGTGGTATTAAATTTAGTCGCTTCTTCCAAGTGCCTGAATCGGACGAATACATCGACGTCAGCCCAGTCATTGAAGCCGTCATGCCCTACTCGAAAATTATCGTCTACTACGAAGAGTATGTGTCGCTGGGCGTCCAAGAAATTCAAACGATTAACTTGATCACCAGCCTCAAAGACATGAGTAGTACCGCTAGCGATGAAGATGCCATTACGGTTGAAGAAACCATCTTCGAACCGTCACTGGAAGAGATCGCCGAAGGTATGGAAATGACCATGATGACCCTCGCCCTGAACCAGACCATCTTGGAATCGAGTCTTGCCCAAGCCGCCAGCCGATTTAACGCCATGGCCGTCGCCAAAAAACGAGCCGGTGAGTTGTTAGCCGACTACAAACTGGAGTTTCACCGCGCCAAACGTGCCGAAAGTGACCGTGCCCTGCGCGAAGTCATGACCAGTCTGAAGAAAAAGCGCCAACGCGCCGGAGGACGATCATGAGCCAAGCCGCTGCCGCCCTGAACCAAACCGTCGGGCCGATTACGTCACTGCGCGGTCTGATGGTTGAAGTCGAGATTACCGGCGAACGACCAGATGTCAAAGAGCTCCTCCTCCTCGAGGGTCACCCAGAGGTGTTCTTGGAGGTTAACTTCTTTCGCGCCAATAAAGCCGTCTGTCTGAACCTCAACAATAGCCAAGCGCTGAGCTGTGGTACCGTCGTGACTCGTTCACACCAAAAAGTCACCGTGCCAGTTGGACCGGAAACAATGGGGCGTGTGTTTAATGCGCTCGGTGAACCGCTCGACGAGGCACCAGCTGTCACGACGAACCGCCGCTCCATTACCGAGCCGTCGGGAACCAAGAGTTACCGCAGCAGCGACAAGCTTGAACTACTCGAAACCGGACTGAAAGTCATCGACTTCCTTACCCCCTTCGTCAAAGGTCGCAAGATTGGCGTCGTTGGTGGTGCCGGTGTCGGTAAGACCGTCCTGACGATGGAAATGATTCACAACGTCACCCAAGGCTCGAACGGCTCGCTGTCTGTCTACTGTGGTGTTGGTGAGCGTATTCGTGAGGGTAATGAGCTCTACGAGACCCTCAAGGACACAGACGTGCTCAAGAATACTGTCATGTACTTTGGGCAGATGGACTCGACGCCAGCCATTCGTTCAATGGTGGCTCCGGCTGCCGCAACTGCCGCTGAATATTTCCGCGACGAAGAGGGTCGTGACATTCTGTTCTTCGTCGACAACATCTATCGTCACATCCAGGCTCTGACCGAACTATCGACCAACCTTGGGCTGACACCATCTGAAGGTGGCTATTCACCACTGGTCTATTCAGAACTGCGTCGACTCCAAGACCGGCTGAGTTCGACTGAAAAAGGGACGATTACGTCTGTCCAAGCCGTGTATATTCCAGCCGACGACTTGTCCGACCCAGCCGTGCAGGCGATTTCGCAGCAGCTCGACTCGGTTTTGGTGTTGAACCGTTCGATTGCCGAGCAAGGGATTCGTCCGGCGGTCGACCTGCTAAAAACGACATCATCCCTGCTGACGCCGACCATCGTCGGTGAACGCCACTATGCATTGGCCCAAAAGGTACAGGCAATTATGCAAAAATACGACTCATTAAAGAACATCATCGCCATCGTGGGTGAAAACGAATTGTCACCAGCTGACCGCACAGATTATCAAAACGCCAAGAAATTGGTTGAGTTCTTTTCTCAAGACTTCTCGGTTGCCGAGAAGTTCTCTGGTCGTCCCGGTGAATACTGGAAGCTCGAAGACACCTTGTCCGGCATCGAAGCCATCCTATCTGGCAAAGAAGCGCCGAAACAAAACCAAGAATCGGCCGAAAAACCGAAAGATGAAGAGAAGCCCGCCGAACCCGCGCCCGAACCAGAAAAAAAGGTTGAAAAATAATGGCAAAACCTACTACTGGACCCCTGCAGCTCAACGTCATCGCCCGTTCGCCGTTCACGGTATATTACGAAGGTCCCGCGGAAGTTTTATCAGCATCCAACAAAGTCGGACAGTTTGACATTCTGCCTGGTCACGCCGACTTCTTTTCGGTTCTTGCCCCTGGAGAGGTCATTGTTACCAAAACCGACGGTGATGATCCGACAACCTTCTCTATCACCAACGGCATTCTGACCGTTCGTGATGATGAAGTCTATCTATTCGCCGACGTCTAAACGTTACTGGACAATCCAATAGTCGAAGGCGTAGCCACCAGCCGAGAGACCACTTGGTACGACAATGCTAAATCCGGTTGAGCTGCGATTGATATAGTACGATCCGGCGCTCCGGCCAATGACAGTCACCAAGACTTTTGGCGTCGAACTATAGGCACTACGGAACGTCACGTTCGCCAATGTCCCGCTGACGGCTCCAACACCGACATTAACTGCGACGGTACCTGCAGTATCTGTGCCGCTGATTGAAACAGTTCCATTGCTCCCGACCGCTCCGCCAGAACTGACACTTGGCGGCGAACCTTTGGTAATAACTTTTCCACCAATCGTTAAGGTTGTATCGGTACTCAGACTTGAAACGGCGATATTTCGCACTGATAAAGTTCCCCCAATCGCAAGGCTGCCTGTCACGTTCAAGTTGTTGTTTACGGTGACTAATTGACTCATCACCACTGTACCCTGGAAGCGAGCCGCACCGGCCACGACCAGTTCGTCGCGCACATTCAAGTTAGAGGTCGTCGTGTCTTGATTCACATTCAGTGACTCCAGCGCCGTTTCACCACCTTGCAGCCGACTAAACGCACCTTCCGAAGCATTAAATGTACCGTTTAGCGTCAGCGAGCCACCAACTGTCGTATTACCACTAATCGTCACGGTGCCGTTAAAGGTCGCATCTGGTCCAATCGTTAACTCAACCCCGCTCGTACCAACTGTATTACGACTGACGCCAAGTTCATTCAACGTTTCAGTACTCAGGGTTACTTCCGTACGATTGACTGGTTCCTCGGCATTCAACTGCCCTTGGATAACGAAGTAGATAATGATGCCGTTGATTGCCAATACCGCCAACACAACACCCAGTCCGATAAAGGTCGCTTTGTGGCTCGGTCGATACGTCGTCCGCTTTGGGAACAACTTACTCAACTTGCCTTTTTTCTCGACAGCTTGAGACAGCTGGGATGTTTCACCCGCTTTGTCCGCTTCATTGTGAGGCTGCAGCATTTCCGGCTGTGGAAGCTCTGCGCCGTCGGTTTTCTTATCTTCTGGCATTATTTTTTATCTTGTCTATCTGTGACACCAGTATACCGCTTGCGCTTTCTTGACACAACCAGGGGGATACTCAACAATAAGATTATGCTTTTTAGGAGTATCGGACGTTTTGTTGCCGTCATGGGCGTGTTTGCCGTGATGGTCTTTTTCAGTTCACAACAAGTCCTAGCAACCCAATCGACGAATTATCGCTTTGACGAAACGGCAATTGGCACAAACGGCTTGATCCAATCGAGCTCCGCCAACTTTCGGGCTAACGCCGCCATTGGTGATCTCAGCGTCGGCAATGCTTCCTCGGCTAATTTCCAGGTCGAAGCCGGTACGCAGACCGATAACGACCCAGTTCTCTCATTCCAAGTCATTGATGCGAGTGCCGATTTCGGCGACCTCAGCGCGACAGCCACCGCAACGGCCACCTCTACCTTTTCTGTCAGAAATTACACGAGCTACGGCTACGTCGTACAGATATACGGTTCGGTCCCAACCAATGGCACCCATACTATTGATGCGCTCGCAACCAGTGCCCCGTCACAGACTGGTGTGAATCAGTTTGGCCTGAATTTGGTGGCCAATACATTACCAACGTCTGTTGGAGCAAACCCTGATAACGGCGACTTCGGCTTTGGTTTAGCCGAGTCAAATTATGATGTAGCCAACGAATACCGCTTTGTCAGCGGTGATATTATCGCCAGTGCGCCGAAAAGCTCTGGTGAAACCACCTATACAATCAGCTACATATTAAACGTTGAACCCCTGACACCTGGTGGCCAATACAACACTGATCAGACGGTCATTGTTATTGGCACTTATTAACAAGTTATCCACAATTAACAATAAAAGCGTAAGAATTTTGTTGACACGTCTAAAATTTGCGTGGTAGTATGGGGTCAGCACTTTATAAACAACAAAAATAAAAAGCACCCACCACAAAAATGAACACCATTACATCTATTACGAAACGCTCAGCACTGATTTTTTCAGCGCTTGCTCTTGTTGTAGCCCAAGCACTGTTCATCTTGCCAGCCGACAACGCTTCGGCCGCCCAAATCCTCAACCGTAGCCTGACCTTACAGGCTGGAGCTTCCGCCGGTGGATCTGCACCAGGCGGTGTGGTTGATCACCAATTCGCCTTCCAACTTCCTGGTGGCTCGAACGTCGGTTCAATTCTGTTCGAATACTGTACAACGGCGGCCAACACCACCCTCAGCCCAACCTGTATCACCCCGACCGGCCTTGTCACGACTAGTGCGGCACTTGGTAGTGAAACTGGCGCTACTGGATTCTCAATGGTCAACACAACCAACGGTACACCGTACCTGACCCGTACCGCAAGCAACCCTGGTACCAACGTCAACGTAACCTACCGTCTTGATGACATTACTAACCCAACTGACGTCAACTCGACCTTCTTTGTCCGAATCTCAACCTACGCCTCAACCGACACGACTGGTGGTGTGACCGACGCTGGTGTCGTCAACGCCAGTACCGCTGAACCAATCGACATTACCGGGACTATGCCTGAATCACTCGTCTTCTGCACCGGTGCGACTATCTCGACTACCTCCAGTGTCCCTGACTGTGCAACCGCAACTGCTGGTGACATCTTCTTCGACCAACTGTTCTCGCCAACCGACACTGCCACGACTACTTCACAAATGGCTGCCTCAAC
This sequence comes from bacterium, assembly GCA_030428585.1. Classification (GTDB taxonomy): domain Bacteria; phylum Patescibacteriota; class Saccharimonadia; order Saccharimonadales; family Saccharimonadaceae; genus Microsaccharimonas. Next base: position 11,467 of record JAUIDL010000011.1, read on the forward strand.
CAACGCTGGCTTTGGTTACGCCATCACGGTGAACGGTGAAACACTGACCTCGGGTGCAAACACGATTGATGGTATGGCTGCCTTGGACGTCCCAATTACCGGTATCGCTCAGTTTGGACTCAACGTTGTACTTAATACAATTACGGATGCAAGCCTTAACCCACTTGGCCTCGACCCAGCACCTGCCTACGACGGTGTCGACCTGACTGGCCAAGCTTCAACCGACTACGACACGCCAGACAGCTTCAAATTCGTCACTGGTGAAACCGTCGCCGACAGTGACAGTTCCGGAACCGACGCCCAGATCTTTACCGTCAGTTACATCGCGAACGTACCTGGTAACCAACCAGCTGGTACCTACACCACAACCTTAACCTACATCTGCACACCGACCTTCTAGAATAATTATCCACAAACACTATACATAATTCGTTGACGGCATTTTGGCGCTTATGCTACAATGCCGTCATATGCAGGTGAAAAAGGGTATGTTGGCCCGCCGCCTGATGTTAAGCGCCACGTTAGTGGTAGCAACATTCAGCTCGGTGGTGTTCAACGCAAAACAAACATATGCGGACCAGATTACAAACCGTAGTCTTACCTTGGTCGCGGGGGCTACTGATGGTGGATCAGCTCCTGGTGGTGTTGTTAATCACCAATTTGCCTTTACACTTCCTTCGACAGCCAACATCGGTTCGATCCAATTCGAATATTGTACAACTGCCAGTGTTGAAGTGTGTGTGACACCAACCGGTCTGGTCACGACCAGCGCAACACTTGGTAACGAAACCGGTGCCACTGGATTTACGATGGTTAATACAACAAACGGCGCACCATACCTGACACGATCAGCAGCCTCGGCAACGGGCGCAGTGACGTATCGACTTGATACTATTACGAACCCGACAACAGAAAACGAAACATTCTTCGTTCGTATTTCAACCTTCACCTCGACCGACGCGACAACTGGCTCGACCGACACAGGTAGTGTTGCCGCCAGCACCGCAACCCCAATTGTCATTAGCGGAACTATGCCTGAATCATTGATCTTCTGTACGGGTGAGACCATTGGCACCAGTGGTAGTATCCCTGACTGTTCAACCGCAACGCCAGGTGACATCTTCTTTGATCAACTCTTCTCGCCAACTGATACCGCAACGACAACGTCACAAATGGCTGCCTCTACCAACGCAGGGTTTGGCTATATTATTACAGTCAATGGCGAGACATTGAGTTCGGGTGCAAACGAGATTGATGCAATAACCTCACCAACCGCACTGGCTATCGGTACCGGTCAATTCGGTCTGAACCTTGTTGAAAACACAACAACAACTGATGTGAACACCAACCCACTAGGACTCGATGTTGCACCAACTCCTGATGGCGTTGATTTAAAGGGTGAGGCTGACACCGATTACGCGACTGATGACCTGTTCATGTTCGCTGACGGCGATACGGTTGCCTCAAGTACGAACGGTGGCCTAGGACCAACAAACTCGCAAATCTTCACCGTATCGTATATCGTAAATGTACCGGGTAACCAAGCTGCTGGTACCTACACCACCACGCTAACCTACATTTGTACCCCGACATTCTAACCCATGAAATATCAGACGCTGCCACGACCAATCAGGACAGGGCTACTTGTTACAGTAGCCGCTTTATTGGTGGCCGTAACTGCCTTTGCCCCGTTTGCACAAGCGCAGGAAGGCGAAGGACAAGCCTTAGAAATCGCACCACCAGTCATTAACCTTGATGGTGATCCTGGTGAAACCGTTGAAGCCGAAATTATTCTCCGTGATGTATCAGACAGCCCTTTGATTGTCACCAACACCATTAACGACTTTATTGCCGATGGTGAAGACGGGGTGCCAAAACTTCTCCTGAACGATGAAGAAGAAACGCCGTACTCGATGAAAAGTTGGTTCGAGCCAATTTCTCAACTTGATTTGGAACCACGAACAATCACCCGTTTACCAATTACTATTAACATTCCGAGTAACGCCGCTCCTGGTGGATATTTCTCGGTTATTCGATTTACCGGTACCGCGCCAGATGTTGATGGAAACGGCGTTGGTCTTTCCGCTAGCCTCGGTTCACTCGTCTTTATGCAGGTCAATGGTGACGCCAAAGAAGAACTTTCAATCGAAGAATTCTTTACCAGTACCAACGGCAACCATGTGAGTATCTTCCAAGCTGCTCCTGTCGGTTTCACCGTTCGCTTGAATAACACTGGTAACACGTACGAGCAACCGGCTGGACAAATTACTGTCACCGACATGTTTGGCAAAGAAGTTGGGAAAGTTAACGTCAACTTACCACCGCGCACAATTCTGCCTGGTAGTATCCGTAAATTCGATCAAGTCCTCGACTCGTCGGTCATTGGTAACAAGATTCTGTTTGGTATGTACAATGCTGAACTGAATCTGACCTATGGCGATGGCCAAACCTTGAACCAAAAAATTACCTTCTGGGTCATTCCGTACGTCTTAATCGGTATTATCCTCGCAGTCCTCGTCATCGGCTTCTTCCTCTTCCGCTTCTTGCTCCGTCGCTACAACAGCCACATCGTTCGCCAAACCTACGGTGGCGGTCGCAAAGGTGGCCGTGGTGGCCGTCGCGGACGTCGCTAGTCACCTCTGATTGTGGTATGATATGGTTAAGCTTATACACTAAGCGATCACTGCTATGATACTCAAACACAAAAACAACACTTGGAGACTTCGCCCGCATACGCATACGTCGTATGTGCCACTCATCCTTTTGTTGTTGGTTGTCGGATTGCTACTGGGTTCGTACACCGCCATGGCCCAAGTTCACCCGCCTCCACAAGCCGAATCAGTTGGATTAACTGGTGTCGTTGAAGGTGAGCCGCCGACGGTTGCGGCAACCATCGACACGCCAAAAAACGGGCAGCGCTTCACGACATCACCAATTACCGTTTCCGGTACCTGTCCCGAAGACACGCTGATTGAAGTCTACAAGAACGATATCTTTGCCGGATCGACGCTCTGTTCACCGGACGGAACATACTCGTTCGACATCGACCTGTTGATTGGTGAGAACGAACTGGTCGCCAAGGTCTATGACGCCCTGAACCAACCAGGGCCGGACTCTAATAAAGTTACGGTGTTTTATGACGCCGTACCCCCGCAGCCCGATGCGATTAACTCACTGAACTTTGGCAGCGGCAGTCAGTTGGTCCTCAATACCGACGCGGTGTTCAGGGGAAGCTTCCCAGGCCAAAACATGGTCATGCCACTGGCTATTATTGGTGGAACGCCTCCATTTGCCGTGAATATACAGTGGGGAGACGCCGAGAACTCACTGATTTCGCGTGACAACAACGTCACCTTTAACGCGACCCATGCATACAGTAAAGCGGGAACATACCAGATCAATATCCAGGCTACCGACGATGTGGGTCGTGTGGCTTTTCT
>JAUIDL010000012.1 GCA_030428585.1 bacterium
ATCGTTCTAGGTCAAGAATCTACGGGTATAATAATGATGTAATTATGTCTATACTACATTACAACAGTTATTTTGTATCTGTTAAATGTGCTTGTTGTGAAAATACTTGTATTGTATTATTTACAATTTATATTTTGTGCATTCTTTCATTTTCTGCGATTCTCCGTCCCAATCGAGCCACAGCAGATCACTATCCTTGCCTGCTTTATATGGCCCACCGCATCACAAAAATTGTTTTATATTTCGTTGTGCACGTACTGTCTGCTGCAAAAATTGTGTGCCGACATTCGTGATTTCAAGGCCGATCACGACGACAGTTCGATCACAAAAATGTATACAGATTTTTTGCAAACCGCTCAAAATATCGAACGCCGTGGGCGAACGATCCGCATGGATTTTCGTAAATACCAACATGCCCGACTTGTCCAACACGAACGTTTACGAGTTAACCAAACCTCGTTATTATTTCGGCGAGCGATTTATTGGTTCATGCAGTATGTGTGATATTCATGTGTTTCTGTGCATTCGTATGTATGCATATGGTATGGATCAAAGCTATCGTACTGCCTATCAATCCTGCGTTACATTACCCGATGCATTATACATTTCGAGTGAGACCTACGATTTTTCCACTACGGCATGCATCAATCGTGATGATTGCTCTGCCCTCAAGCTCGACTATCCACCTTATGTAGCGTTTGGTCTGTAACAACCCACACTACCAAGCGAATTATGGCAAAATAGCTTAAAATACGTGGTATTTTTTACCTAGGAATTCAATAAAAAAGTTATTGACACAAGCGCTTTGACGTCATATTATAGGGGTAGTTCTTGAATAAAAAAATTATACAAACAGTTCAAGGACCAAAAACAAAAAACATCGAAAAAAACTCCACGATGATGACCGTTCCTCGCAGGCGGTTATCACAAAAGAAGCACCCTCGGTGCTTCTTTTATTCTACTTTGTTGATTTCTCTAAATACCGAACGAGTTTCATAAGCCTTTCGGGAGCATCATTTACCAGTCCTAGTGCAACATTACAACCATTACACAGCCAACCACGGAATAAACCCGTCTGATGGTCATGGTCAAATACAACACGTCCATTTGAGTCACACACTTCACAGCGGGTAGGTTTACTACTGAGCGCCAACCCATACTTGCGTCGTACAGAGTCGAGGTACGACGCCTGAGCGCAACGATAACCCTTCGTTTACGAGTAACTCGCACCGGGCCACAGTTTGCACAAACGGCAGCTCTTTCTATTTCATTAACCCTTGTCAATCTATGTACCCACATAAAACAATGGTACAAAAAGATTGTTAAATAAAAATTTAATGCCCATACGGGCATTAATCATATCGTGGTGGAGCTGCCGGGTACTGCCCCCGGGTCCAAAAGGTAACCTGATACACGTCTACAAGCATAGTTTTATCTAAAGATTTACATCCTTCGGTGACGAGAGATAAAACAAAAACACCGTCAGATGCGCTGAAAAAGTCCCTACATACGCACAGCTGCCTGCGTATCTAAGCAAGAAACATGAGTATAACACCGTCACTCTCTATGTTCCCTCGAGAGGAGCGATGGCTATCGCCTAATTAGGCAACAGCTGGTGCCAAAACCTGGACGCGGAAAAGATCAGCGGCCTTGGCTTTGAGCGATGCAAATGTGTTTGCAGTTAAAATGACACATAACGTGTGTAAATCGACTTGCAGTGTACCTTGTTAAGATCCTCTCGTCGAAGCTAGATTCAGCCCCACGACCTCTGTCATTATAGCATAAAAGTTAAGAATTTTCTAGTAACTCTTGCCTACAATCAAGATATGGCGATTGCGTATGTTCACACCAGCACCTCTGACGGTCTTGACGCTACCCCTGTTACGATTGAGGTAGATGTCAAACAAGGTTTGCCGGGTATTCATCTGGTAGGTATGGGGAATAAAGCCGTCAGCGAGGCGCGTGACCGTATTCGGAGTGCGATTCGGCACTCTTCTCTGGAGTTGCCCGCTCGCAAGTACACCATCAATCTGGCACCGGCCGAGGTTCCAAAGAGTGGCGCTCGATTTGATATGCCTCTTGCGGTCGCCTTGCTCGTCGCTACTGGGCAGCTCAAACAACGAGAGGTTGAAGGCTGCGTCTTTATCGGGGAATTGTCGCTCGATGGCCATACGCGGCCTGTCAGCGGCCTTCTCGGGGTACTGATGGCAGCGAAGCAGCAAAATCACCACACGGTCTTCTACCCTACCGCTAACAGCCCTCAGGCGCAGCTCTCTGATGGCAAACTCACTCTTATCCCCGTCAGTCACCTGCGAGAGCTTTACCAGCACCTCAAGCGAGTAGCCTTGCTTAGCCCAGTCACCCCTTCACAACACCGTCCAGTCGCTTCAGCACCCCAGCTCAGCCTTGATGACATCAGTGGTCAGATCCAAGCCAAACGAGCGCTGCAGATAGCGCTCGCCGGTGGGCACAATCTGTTGCTGTTCGGACCGCCAGGAACCGGCAAAACCCTGCTTGCCAAAGCGGGTGCTTCCCTGCTACCCCCGTTAGAGCCAGATCAACTGTTATCTGTGAACCAGATCCATGAGTTAATCAGGCCGCCAGGGGCTCCTCTACTAACCAATCCGTCCTTTCGTGCGCCCCATCACACCATTTCACTCGGTGCGTTTCTGGGCGGAGGTATCCACCTAAAACCTGGCGAGCTGAGCCTCGCCCACCACGGCGTCTTGTTTTTGGATGAATTGCCCGAATTCAAACGCGAGCATCTGGAAGCACTGCGCCAGCCGCTTGAACATAAAAATGTCACGATTTCACGGCTCGGAAAACCAGTCACATTTCCGGCACAATTTGTGTTCATTGCTGCCATGAATCCTTGCCCGTGCGGCTATTTTGGCACAGAAAAATGTCACTGCAGCGAACGAGAACAACAGCGCTATCGCCAGAAAATATCCGGTCCATTGTTCGATCGATTCGACATTGTTGTTCATGTTGCATCGGAATTTTTAGAAGAAAAAAGTAGTGCAAAATTGTTGCGAGAATATCAACATAATACAGTGGTCAGCTCGATAAGCGAGGCAAAGCACAAGCAATATGAACGCTATGATGGTAGTGCTTATAACAACGGAAATTGTGCTATCAAACTTCTCACATCCCCCGCTCTCAGCGATCACGATGCTCGACAATTGCTCGCTCGAGCTCGTCAAAAACTTGGCTTTAGCCTGCGCGTCGAACATAAAATACTGCGCGTTGCGCGGACCGTCGCTGACCTAGACAACGCGCCGATTGTGACCACACGACACGTCGCAGAAGCCCTGCAACTACGCGGATCATTGGATGATTCATAATTTCAGACCCATTTAACCCTTGAATAACCTCGGTAATTTTGCTAGAATAGTTGCTGAGTAACACGCTAGAGTATCCGTACTCGAAGAAAAGGAGTTCTTATCAACCAAACTACTCGAATTAACGAGGCGATTCGTTCAAGCGAATTGCGCGTTATCGGACAATCAGGTGAACAGCTTGGCATTATGAGCCGCAAGGATGCCCTTGCGCTTGCCAAAGAAGCAGGACTTGATTTGGTTGAGGTGTCTCCGAACGCCAACCCACCTGTTGTAAAGGTCATCGACTGGGGTAAATACCAGTATCAAAAGATGAAAGAAGCGAAGAAAAATCGCCAAAGCAACAAACAAGGTGAACTCAAGCAGATGCGTTTCGGCATGAAGATTGGTCAAGGTGACCTCGACATCAAGCTACGCAAGATACGTGAGTTTTTGGCAGACGGACACAAGGTCCGTATCCAAGTCTTCTTCCGTGGCCGTGAAAACGCCCACCGAGAACTTGGCTACGATATGATCAATAGAATTGCCGGCCTCCTCGAAGACGAAGCGGTACTCGAACATCAGCCGCAAATGGCTGGTCGAAACCTTAGCGTTGTAATAAGGAGTAAATAATGCCAAAGCTAAAGACCCACAAGGGTACGGCAAAGCGCGTCAAGATTACCGGAACTGGTAAGATTACCCGCCGACGTGCCTTCGGCGCTCACCTGCTGGCCAAGAAAAGCAAGAGCCGCAAACGCGCCATCAACACGACTGCTACCGTTAAAGGTGGTGTCGCCAAAAATATTAAACGAGCTCTTGGAGCTTAGAAAGCGAGCCTAACTATGCGAGTGAAACGAAGCGTCCCTGCACGCAACCGCCACAAAAAAGTGCTTGCCCAAGCCAAGGGTATGCAACACAACCGCACCCGTAGCTTCCGCCTTGCCAAGCAAGCCGTCACCCGTGCGCTGGAATACAGCTACCGTGACCGCCGCAACCGCAAGCGCGACCTGCGTAGCCTTTGGATTACCCGTATCAACGCGGCTGCTCGCCTCGAAGGTACTACCTACGGTAAGCTGATTGCTGGCCTCAAGACTGCAAAAATCGAGCTGGACCGCAAAGTCCTAGCCGAACTGGCTGTAAATGAACCAAAAGCGTTTGCAGCAATTGTTAAAAGCGCTAAATAGTCTCTGACTTTTACTCCCTTATAAAAATAACCACCTCTCGGGTGGTTATTTTAGTTCGGCAGTCCGCCGGTAAGCCGGGTTTTGTCGGGGACGATCATCTATCTAGACGCGCCATTGCTGACGCGTTCAAGCGGGTGTCGGCCAACGAACGGATCGCTCTTATGTGTTGACCTCCTTGCAGCAGACAGGGTTTACCTTCTCCGCATGTCACCATGCGACGCTGTGGGCTCTTACCCCACTCATTTCACCTTTGCCCCACCGTAATGGGGTAGTTTTGTTTCTGTGGCACTTTCCCTAGGGTTCCCCCCGGTCGCCGTTAGCGACTGTCCTATCCTGTGCTGCCCGGACTTTCCTCTTGTCACGGGGACAAGCGATCGTCTAGCGAACTGCCTACGGTTAATTATAACGCATCCGATTCGGCGTCGGCTACTTTTTCGCGTTTGTGTGCGTCGAGGGTTTTGTTGACCATGCCATCAGCCAACTGATTAAATTCACGTTGCACATGGCTAAATGTGACTTTGTCGAATTTAGTCAAAAGTTGGCGAATGCGTTCATGAATCGGCCACAGCTCACGATTCTTAATTCGATAGATTCCTTTGAGCTGATTCACGACTAACATGCTATCGATTTTGAAATCAACGCGTTTGTAGCCAAGTTCGATAGCCTTTTCTAGGCCGACTCGAACGCCCTGATACTCGGCTTGGTTGTTGGTCGTGATACCTAAATACTCACCGCCCTCGGCAATCACTTCTTGCTTGTAATTCAACACGACATAGCCTGCAGCAGACGGTCCAGGGTTTCCCCGCGACCCGCCATCAGAATAGATAGTTAGCGTGTCTTGTGATGTATTTTTATCATCTTTTTTGCTTAAGCTTATCGATGACTTATCTGTTATTTCTTCTTGTTGAATAATTCCCAACAATAATTGTGTCAAATCTGTGAGATCTGATTGTTGTATGTTTGACATCTTATGCCACAGATATTTTGAGTAATTTCCACTAAGTTTGATCGGACGATTTTCCGACACCGGCGTCACTAAATAGACCAACACAGCGTACTGAATGTCGCGATCATCGTGGTCGATATAGGTCACCGCGTCGAACAGCTGGGCCGACTGAATGTGCACGCCAGCATCGTCGTGCAGGTACCGTCGCAGGGCGTCTTCCGGCTGCTCGCCATACGCTAACTTACCGCCCGGCAACTCATATTTACCAAGAATAGTTTGTCGGCCATTAGCCCGACGTAACACCAAAGCCTTACCATCTTGATTGATAATTGCGCGGACGGAGAGGCGTTGTTTCATTGTTTTTGTGTTATCCCGTTTATGCATTCAGTATAGCGCGACTACTGCTTTGTGACAATCAACCGAACCCAGGTGTGTCCGGTGTCATCCTGACTGTCATCAACCCAGGTAACAACAAAGCCCGCCCGTATCGCAATTTCGCTCATCTGTTCACGAGTAAAGTACTGGAAGTAACGATCAACCTCGAGCTTGCCCTTGGTCCACTTTCCACCCTCACCCTCAATAAATGAAAAAGTAAATCGACCGCCCGGCTTCAACGCAGCGTTGACTGATTGAAAGACCGTCGACAACTCCTGTGGTTGAAAATGTAATAGAACAGCGTTGGCAATAATCAAATCATAGGGACCATCAGGGATGGAATCGGTCAGGATATTCACTACACGTGCCGTCTGTCCAGTTCGTTGCATCATCTGCACAAAGCTCGGTGCAGCATCTGAGCAAACTACCAAAAAGCCTTTTTCACGCAGAAAAGCTGCATCGCGCCCTGGACCACTGCCTATTTCGAAAATTCGTTCTTCAGAACCCATGCCATCGGTCACATAGGTTAACCAGGCTTGCACGTCTTCGGGGACATCTGCGCTTGTTCGAGCGACATAACGATCAGCCTGCTGATTATAAGCGTTAATTGTTTTTCTATTGGCGTCGTCCATATCTACTCAGTGTATCAGGTTCATAAAATCAAAGTGCCCAGAATTCCCCCATCAGCGCTATGATAGTTTCCCACGTACAAGTACTGTGGTTGACCGCAATCTATCTCCACGGAGACAAATCATATTGGCTTCCCTATCCTATGATATCGGAAAATCATATGCGCCTAGGAGTCTTCCTGGACACTCTTATAATAACATTCAAATCCTGAAAATAAGGTTAAAGAGCGCGAGAATTTGCTCCATAATTGCCGATAAAAGCATACCGAGGGGTGCATTTGCCAATAGGACAATCGCAAAGATGATAATAATGCCGTAGCGCTCGAGAAAGCGCATACCGACGCGGACAAATTCAGGGGCAATCGCGTAGATAACCCGCGAGCCATCGAGTGGTGGGAATGGGAGCATATTAAAGATAAAGAAGCCAAGGTTCACAGCAACAAAAATACTTAATAGTTCGGCGACAAAGCCAACTTGTGGCGCTCCGATAACGGCCCAAATACCGTAGGCAACAAAGGCGATAAAGAAGTTGGTCAGCGGACCACCTAACGCTACTAAGGCCGCTCCCCAATCGCCCCCCTTCACTCTATCGGGGTTAAACGGGACGGGTTTGGCTCCACCGAAAATCGGTGCCCCAACCAGTGCCAGTCCAATTGGCAAAATAATCGTCAGGAACGGATCGATGTGCTTGATTGGGTTCAGTGTCAATCGACCCTGTAATTTAGCCGTGTCATCTCCCAACCAATAACCAATAAAGGCGTGCATCGCCTCGTGCAAGGTCATCGACACCAAAATGACGCCCACGACCGTAATAATATAAGGGATTAGATCCATTATTCTCTATTATACCAGTATCCCTGAAGCATCCCAGAAGTGACTAAAGATGAAATATATGATATAACATAATCTGTCCGATCCTTTACAGAAAGTATGTACCAATGGACCACTCCCTCTTTACCGAAGTGAGGGGTCGTCGTATCCCCCTCTCACCAGACGACGGTCAGGAACCGTCGACTGATGTGCCGGAAGCGCGACCCATTCGACCACTCGCCGTTCGTTTCGGCTACTTCACTCTGTCGGCGCTGCATCAGTTCTACAGCCAGTTCTACAGCAACCAGCTTGATCTGCGCAAGAACACCAGTCGAGTCTTCAGTCGTTTGGTCAACGCAAGTCGCAGTAGTGACTTTCAAGCCTACGTACGTGTGCGGTGCACCGCGTGTCACCGACCCCTCGGCGAACCATGCTCGCAGCCGCAAAAGCCCAAGTCCACCCATCATGGTGGTATCGAACGACTCGAGATTGCAACACTCCGGCTCGATGGGCTGACCCCTGAGATGTTTCAGCAACTTGATGGTGCTGGTGCAGTCGCGACTCTCGACTACACGCGCCTGCTCGATGTACTCAAGCTGTAAGGAAGGACGTTGATATCACCCGATATCCATGCCGATCACGTCAGGATCGGCCTTCCCTTTACTATTTAATAGATGTTGAATAATAAAGAGATGACGCTACCCCTATTGACTCTCGAGGTCAAAAAGTGTACAATCAGGAGCATTGCTATTAAATAATAGAGTAATCAAGAGGACATCATGACCGCACGATGCGAACTGACCGGTAAAGGTAAACAATTCGGCCACAATGTGAGCTTCTCTTTGCGTCGCACCAAGCGCGTCTTCAAGCCTAACCTGCAAAAGAAAACTTTTGAGGTCGACGGTAAGAAAGTCACCATGGTTCTCAGCACTCAAGCTATCCGCACGCTAAAGAAAAAAGGCATCCTGGCCTAAGCGTCCTTACCAAAAAATACCGCCCCACTATCTCGGGGCGGTATTTTTGTGCGATACATATATATTATGTACGCGTGACTTTGACGACTGTCAGGGTTTGCGGTAACGCGGCGGCGTTTTTTAGCTTGTACTTCGGTGTTTCTTCAACCGATACCCCCAGTTCGCTACTAAACGTTTCGAAATCACCTTGCGGCACTTCGTATTTCAAAGCAGAGTCAGCGTAGTGCACTGGAATCACGGCTTTTGGATCGATAGCACGAACCAGTCCGGCAGCGCCGGTTGGATCGAGCGTATAGCCACTGCCACCAACGGGAACGACCAATACATCGATCACGCCGAGTTCTTCGAGCTGTTCTTCGCTAAGTTTTTCGGCAATGTTCCCTAGAACGGCAACACGAATGTCATTGGCTTCAATGCGGTAGATAGTCGCAGCCGGGGTCGCGGTTTCTTCGTCCAGGTGACGAGCGGCCGCTACACCTTTGATATCAAAGTCAGCCACGCCAAATTCGCCAGGACCATCAATCACTAGTTTTGCGTCAGTAGTATCGGCAATAAAGCGCTGTTCGGTCGCCAGGACAATCTTATCCTTAACCGTGACGTCTTTTAATCCAACCAGTGATAGCTTTGGGTCGGTCACAATCGTTGCCTGCTTGGTTGCCACGACAACCGTGTTACCACCCTTGTATTCAAATTCCAACATATATTACTCCTTTATGTCTGACTCAGGACGTTATCTTTATCGATAGCGACGGAATGTTTGGTATTCAGGATCTCTGTAATAAATTTATCACGAACGCTCAGCCGATAATAGAATTCGTCGTATGGCAGGACGGTGTAATTGATTTCCCGGCCCTCTAGACGTTCGATCGCCGCCATGGCCGAGTTCACTTTTGCGGTTGATAAGTTTCCAACCAGCAAGACGTCAACCGAACTAGTTGAGCCTTTGACCAGCACACCGCCAAAAATAGCCAGGCGCAGTAGCGGAATGTCTTCCAGAATGCCTTGGTATTTTTCGTTCACGGCCGTGACCTGCGTCGTCGACACGCCTTCGATTTGTTCATTGGCAAAGATGGCTCGCAGCGCCGTGTAGAATTCGTATCGCTGGTTCACTTCGTAATACAATTTGTTGTCGGCACTGTCGCTAGTAATGACTCCGACCGTCAGCATGTTCGACAATTCACGGCGAACTGAGTTAATTTGTTCATCAATCAAACGAGTAATTTCGCGGACATAAAATGATTGTCCAGGATGATTCAAAAATAGGTGCAGCAACTTCACCCGTGTCTTCGAACCGAACAATGCGTCAATCATCCCCTATTTCCTCGTATAAGTTTCGTGTTCTTAGCATACCACGAGACGAGCCATTACGTAAGGTGTTTGCCGACAAATTGTTCAACCTGCTCAAGGGGTAACCAGGTGATATAGTCGCGTCGACGGAACCAGGTTAGCTGGCGCTTGGCGAGCTGCCAGTCGGCTATGCTATTGCGACGCTTTAGCTCGTCAAAATCGTACTCGCCGTCTATATATTGGCGGACCAACTTATATATATTGCCGGTCATCGCTTCGTTATCCCAGCCATACTGCTCGGCTAAGCGCTTTACCTCGTCGACAACGCCAGTCTCAAAAAACTGGTCGGTGCGCTGCTCGATTCGTCGACGTAATTCCTCTTTTTGTGTTGTAATTCCAACTACTAAAGAATTGCCGATTGGCGTCGTTCGCAATTTTACCTCTGTATTGCTTATGCTTGCTCGTTCGATTGCGCGGATGACATATCTTTTGTTCTGATCATTCTCGGGCAAAACTATGTTGTTTTCAAAACAATAGGCATGTAACTGCTCTATGGTCATGTTGGATAGTTTTTCGCGTCGTGCTGGGTCTGCAGCCGGTCCAAACTGGTAATCCAACACCACCGCGTCGACATACATACCGCTGCCACCCACCATGATTGGTAGATTCCCCCGAGCCCGAATTTCGGCAATCTTCTGCAGTGCATAGGCTTTGAAGTCGGCTGCCGAGTACGAATCGCCCGGTTCAACTAGGTCGAGGCCCCAGTGAGGAACCATTGCTTGCTCCTCGGCACTTGGCTTCGCCGTCCCGATGTCCATCCCTTTGTAAAGGGTTCTGGAGTCTGAACAAATAATTTCGCCAGAGTATTTTAAGGCGATTTTCATCGCAACCGAAGATTTCCCGCTCGCTGTCGGCCCGACAATCACAATCAGTGGTTTTTCTACGGTCGCCATCGTCGTTCTTTAAACTCCAACACAAATTGTTCGTCGCAGGCAACGCCTTCCGCCGCCAACCGAGCGGCTTGCTCTCGCCTACCGCCATGGTAGCCGCTGGCTAATTGCCCTGCGCGGTTGACCACACGATGCCACGGCAACGCCGGGTCGCCGTGATGGGCAATGCCACCAACCACCCGCGATGCAAATGGCTGTCCAGCCAATGCGGCCAGGTCGCCGTATGTCGTGACGGCACCTTCGGGCACTTGCGCCATCAATGCTTCGACTTTTTCACGAAAGTTGCCGTCTGGACCCGACACTACAACCCCTTCAAATAACCGACCAGTTGGTCGAGCGCCACCTTCTCCTCACCAGATTGTGTTCGCACGCTAACCTCACGGGCTTCTTGGTCTTTTGGACCAACGATCAGTTGCACGGGAATCTTCATCTTGGCAGCTTCACGGATTTTCTTGCCCAGCGATTCGTTACGGTCATCGACGGCGTAGCGTAGTTCGTTGTATTTGACCGGTGCGTCCAGGACAAAGCCATCCAGTATCGCGCGGATTTCGCCGACATAGTCGTTCACCGCGTCATTAATCGTCAGGATGCGAAGCTGTTCCGGCGCCGCCCAGAATGGGAACCAGCCAGCGGTGTGTTCGATGTAGATACTCAAGAACCGTTCGATTGAGCCAAGTAAAGCACAGTGCACCATCACTGGTCGCTGCTTTTCACCACTCTCGGTCGTGTATTCTAGGTTAAAGCGTTCTGGTTGCGCGTAGTCGAGTTGCACCGTGGCCAGTTGTGTTTTGCGGTTCAGCGCGTCAGTGGCCATAAAGTCCATCTTTGGCCCGTAAATCGCGGCTTCACCAATCCCAACCTCGTACTCTAGCTGAAAACGTTCTGCCAAGCCTTTGATTGCTGACTCGGCCTTGTCCCAACTCTCCCGACTACCGAGGTAATTATCGGCGTCATCACGGAATGACAGTCGCAACGAAAGCTTGAGCCCGAGCGACTCGTACAACGACTGGGCGCTTTCAATCAGCTCGGCAAAAATCCCCTCGACCTGTTCTTCGGTACAAAAGACGTGTGAGTCATCCTGCGTAATCGCGCGGACGCGGTTCAGACCACCCAATTCACCACTCTTTTCATCCCGATAAACCGCCGTGGTTTCGACGTATTTAATCGGTAAATCGCGGTAACTGCGTGGCTGCGAGGCATAAATCTGGGTGTGATGCGGACAGTTCACTGGTTTTAATGCCAATTCGTCACCTGATTCGGTCGAGGTAAAGCGTAGCAACTCTGGGAACTTTTCAAAGTGACCCGAGGTCTTGTATGTATCCAGTTTGGCAATATGCGGAATCCAAACCTTCTGATAGCCCCGGTCTAGGCGGTATTTTTGCGCCAGCGCGTTCAACATATCGCGCAAAATCGTGCCCCGAGGCGTAAACAGCGGCAATCCCCCACCAATCAGGGGTGATGAGGTGTAGAGATCAAGCTCCTTCCCCAATTTTCGGTGATCGCGTAGCTTCGCCTGCTCTAAATTCTCGAGGTAGGTATCCAGTTCTTCTTGGGTAGCAAAAGCGACGCCGTACAAACGTTGCATCTGCGGCTTGTCTTCCTTACCGCGCCAGTAGGCACCGGCGACGCGCAACAACTTAAACGCACCAACATCGTGTGTGTTGGCTACATGTGGTCCGCGACAGAGGTCAACGAACTCGCCGTTCTTGTAAAACGACACGTGCTCAACCGCCGCGTCACCATCGGTGGCCAGTCCCAGCTCATCAACGTCCAAATCGCGGGCTACTGTCGTGCCCGAACGCTTCAGGTCGTTCAATAATTCCTCTTTATATGGCTGGCCGTTCTGCTGCGCCCAGTCGATGGCTTGATCAACCGGCATATCAAACTGTTCAAAGGCCTGACCTTCGTTAACGATGCGGCGCATCTCTTTTTCGATGCGCTTGAAATCGCTCTCCGAAATTGTATGCTCACCTAGGTCGATATCGTAATAAAACCCGTTCTCGACCACTGGGCCAACGCCAAATTTGGCTTCTGGCCACAGGCTTTTGACCGCCGCCGCGGTGATGTGCGCCAAGCTGTGTCGCATTGCGTGTAATTGTTCGTCCATCTTCGTTCTCCTCTTATCCTTTATAAAAAGAAACATGCGATGTCGGGTTTAATAGATTAAATCCTTCAATCGCATGTCTCGGGTCTACAGATGTAGACGGTTCCACCGGACTTTTACTTGTGACTCCCGTTATCGTACAGGTGACCTCCACGAAGCTCGGCGGGTGGTTAGACCGCGTCAACACTTAGTCTTATCATAGCACACTCGCCTCTCTTGTCACAGGGGTCATCTTCTGCTACCATAAGTAAGCTTTTAGGGTCCTTAGCTCATTTGGCTAGAGCGCCACATTGACGTTGTGGAGGTGAGAGGTTCGAATCCTCTAGGACCCACCAAATTTATCGAAAAACACCCCTTCCGACAGGGGTGTTTTTATTTCCCCACAGCCGGACCCGACTTTTCCACCCCCTGTTCTGGGCGCACACCATCAGGGATATATCACGGACGATATTTCACGTGAACGCCTGTTCTATTGACAAAATGTAACGCTTATGCTAATATGAATACATGGCTAATAAACAGACCATCACAACCACTAGTAAGCCATCTGCTCTCGACCGTTTTGACCTTGGATTCGAGTACAACAAAACGATCACAGAGATCAAACGCGAAGTTCGTGTCCGCACCATCTAACCGACTTCCGTAACGTTTACCCTAGTAGTGAAAGAAGCCCTCCGTCTCAGACGGGGCTTCTTTTTTTGCTGTATCAGGGGTGTTAGGCGTTTTTTAACTTCTTCTTACGCTTGGCCCGCTCTTTTTGAGCGACGGTGGCCTTGGTGGTGACGTCAAACTTGGTCAGGTACTTACCAAAGAACAATCGTGCCTGAGCGTTCAAGGCAGCAAACGACAGATACCCAATGGCCGTAATCGGCATCAAGACCCACTGCAGCACCATCCAGATGGTCCGGTGGCGCTTGTAGCGCGCAGGGCGCGGCGGAAGCAGCTTAAACGACAGGAAGACCATCACAATCAAACCAACCAATGCAACCCGTTGAATCAGGCTGACCATATCGGGTAGCTGGTGCGCCACAACGTCCCGATAGGCGTTACTATTCAGTAACAGCGGAATCCAGCCTCCTACCGCGACAATAATCGAAATACTGGCGGCACTGACGTAGCCATCCAGCGCCCGAAAGAACCAGACAAAGGCCGGCCAGAACGGTACTGTCCGCCGCGTGGTAAAGACATGGGTCGCCACATACGGCACGTCCGAGACGCCAAACATCCAACGACGCAGCTGAACAAACTGAGCCCGCAGTGTTTTGCGGTACGTTACATCCATAACGGCGTCCTGGTACACCGGAATATAGACCGGATGGACCGAATAATGACCATTAAAGTAAAAGTAGCTACGCCAGAACTGGTGACCATCCTCGACCACCGTTCGGGTACTCCACCAGTCCATTTCGACCAAAG